>JAVHWH010000159.1:0-20820 GCA_032159915.1 Mycobacterium sp. | reverse complement strand
ATGTAACGGTCTCTGTACTGCTGGTCGAACACCAGCCACGCCGGGATGTTCTCACCCGGGCCGGGTCCTTGTCCGAACTCACCGCCGTACATGTGGTGGCACGCCTCGACATACGGCATGGATTCGTTCATGAATCGCTGGCCGGACATGTTGACGATGATCGAGCCCGGCGAGTTGCGCTCCGACAGCGCGAACCACGGCGCACCGACAAGCGGAACCGTCGGGCCCCACCAGGCGTCTTCCATTATTTCCAGGGCCGCACCGAGCTTTTCGGCAGCCAGGATGCCGTCACCCGTGTTGGCCTTAGCGCCGACGGTCCATTCGGTGGTGATCGGTGCTCGCTGGTACTTGACCCGCATCTGTTCGTTGTGTTCGAACCCGCCGCTACCCAGGATCACGGCCTTGCGAGCCCGGATCAGTTGCGGCTCAGTGGCTTGCGACTGTCCGGTCTCGCGCACGTAGACGCCGCGAACCGCACCGTCCTGGACGTAGAGGTCGGTCAGCGCGGTGTTGAGCCGCAGCGGAACACCCGCTTCCCGGAGCCCGACCCGAAGCGGTGCGATCAGCGCGCGTCCCATCCCGACCAGGTTCTGCCCGGTGGCCTTCGCCCACATGGTCCGCGCGCCGACCTTGAGGCTGCGCAGCACACCGCGCGGATGACGCTTGAGCTGGTTCAGGCGCACGTAATCCTGTTGCATGACAACGACATTGAGCGGAACTTTGCCGTATGGGGGCTCCAGTCCGGCCAGGTCGGGTCCGAGCTTCTTGGCGTTGAACGGCTTCGGCTCGATAGAGCGGCCGCCGGCGCGACCGCCCGGCGCTTCGGGGTAGTAATCGGCGTACTGCGGCACCCAGCACATCTTCAGCGGGGAGTGCTTCAACACGAACGACAGCATCTCGGGTCCGCGGTCGAGGTAGGTGTCGATGCGCTGCGGCTCGACGACGTCACCGACGATCCCGTGCAGATAGGTGCGCGCCGCTTCGGCGGTGTCCTTGACGCCGTCGCGCTCGAGGACCTCGTTGTTGGGAATCCATACCCCGCCCCCGGAGCGGGCGGTCGAGCCGCCGAAGTGTGCGGCCTTCTCTACGATTATAGTGCTGAGACCCCGGTGGGCGGCCGCTAGGGCAGCAACCATGCCGGCGCCGCCGCTTCCGACCACGACGACGTCGAACTCCTGAGCTGTCATGTAGAACACGTTATAGAATTGCCGGGGCCGGGCGCTACCGCCCCGGTCAATCGAGTGAGGGGACTTCGGCTAAATGATCCCGCCAGCCACCCGCGTTGCGCTGGCCGCCGATCTCGCACAGGCCGAGCGGAGCCGTCAGCCCATCGCTCCGTTGACGGCCGGGTACGCCGAGATCGACGTTGTCGATGCCTACGAAATTCAGCTGATCAACATCCGGCAGCGGGTTGCCGAAGGTGCCCGGGTGGTGGGCCACAAAGTCGGCCTGTCGTCGCTGGCGATGCAGCAGATGATGAGTGTCGACGAACCCGACTACGGGCATCTGCTCGACGAGATGCAGGTCTTTGAGGACGTCCCCGTCAAGTCCGACCGGTATCTGTACCCCCGGGTCGAAGTCGAGGTCGGCTTCATCCTGGCCCACGATCTTCCGGGCGCGAAATGCACCGAGGACGACGTGCTCGCCGCGACCGAGGCGTTCGTGCCGTCGATCGAGTTGATTGACACGCGGATCACCGACTGGAAGATCGCGCTGTGCGACACCATCGCCGACAACGCGTCGTCCGCGGGATTCGTGCTGGGCGCGGGTCGGGTCGCGCCGGCCGACATCGACATCAAGGCCATCGATGCGGTGCTGATCAACAACGGCGAGGTGGTGGCCGAAGGCCGCAGCGACGCGGTGCTGGGCAATCCGGTGACCGCGGTGGCGTGGCTGGCCCGGAAGGTGGAAAGCTTCGGGGTGCGGCTTCGGGCCGGCGACATCGTGTTGCCGGGTTCGTGCACTCGAGCCATCGACGCACCTCCCGGCAGCAATTTCGTCGCCGATTTCGACGGGCTCGGGTCCGTCCGATTGTCTTTCGAATGAAGAGCGATCGCAAGCCCGGCGAGCCGGGCGCAGCGGGTCGCGACCAGGATAAAGGAGCGATCGCAAGCCCGGCGAAGCCGGGCGCAGCGGGTCGCGACCAGAGTGAAGGAGCGGTCCATGCCGTCGAAGATGAGTGTGGCAATCGTCGGATCGGGCAACATCAGCACCGATCTGCTCTACAAGCTGCTCCGCTCGGAGTGGCTCGAACCCCGCTGGATGGTGGGCATCGACCCGCAGAGCGAGGGGCTGGCCCGCGCCCGCAAACTGGGACTCGAGACCACCCACGAAGGTGTCGACTGGTTGCTGGCGCAGTCCGAGAAACCCGACATGGTGTTCGAGGCGACCAGCGCCTACGTGCACCGGGATGCGGCACCGAAATATGAGGCGGCCGGCATCCGGGCGATAGACCTGACCCCGGCAGCGGTGGGCCCGGCGGTGATCCCCCCGGCCAACCTGCGTGAGCACCTCGACGCACCCAACGTCAACATGATCACCTGCGGCGGGCAGGCGACCATCCCGATCGTGTACGCCGTCAGTCGCGCGCTCGTCGACAAAGGGGGAGTGCCCTACGCCGAGATCGTCGCGTCGGTCTCCTCGGTTTCGGCCGGGCCGGGCACGCGAGCCAACATCGACGAGTTCACCAAGACGACGTCGCGCGGGGTGCAAACGATCGGTGGTGCGAAACGCGGTAAGGCGATCATCATCCTCAATCCGGCCGATCCGCCAATGATTATGCGCGACACCATCTTCTGCGCCATTCCCGAAGACGCCGACCGCGACGCGATCTCCCGGTCGATTCGCGACGTGGTCGCCGAAGTGCAGACTTACGTGCCCGGCTATCGACTGCTCAACGATCCGCAGTTCGACGACCCGTCGGTGCACTCCGGCGGCCAGGCATTGGTCACCACCTTCGTCGAGGTCGAAGGTGCCGGCGATTACCTACCGCCATATGCGGGCAACCTGGACATCATGACCGCCGCGGCCACCAAGGTGGGCGAGGAGATCGCCAAGGAGTCTTTGGCTGCGACGGCCCAAGGAGCGCAAGCATGACTACTGACATATTTTTCAACCCGATCTGGGACGTCCGGATGACGGACACTTCGCTGCGCGACGGCTCGCACCACAAGCGCCACCAGTTCACCAAGGACGAGGTTGGCGCCATCGTCGCCGCCTTGGACAACGCGGGTGTGCCGGTGATCGAGGTGACCCATGGCGACGGGCTGGGTGGTTCGAGCTTCAACTACGGGTTCTCCAAAACACCCGAGCAGGAGCTGATCAAGCTCGCCGCCGAGACCGCCAAAGAAGCCAAGATCGCCTTCTTGATGCTGCCCGGTGTAGGCACCAAAGAGGACATCAAAGAGGCGCAGAACAACGGCGGCTCCATCTGCCGGATCGCCACGCACTGCACCGAGGCCGACGTCTCCATCCAGCACTTCGGGTTGGCCCGCGAGCTCGGCCTGGAGACCGTTGGATTCTTGATGATGTCGCACACCATCCCGCCGGAGAAGCTGGCCGCCCAGGCCCGCATCATGGCCGACGCGGGCTGCCAGTGCGTCTATGTCGTCGACTCCGCCGGAGCGCTGGTGCTCGAAGGTGTCGCCGACCGGGTGTCGGCCCTGGTTGCCGAACTCGGCGACGACGCCCAAGTCGGTTTCCACGGGCACGAGAACCTCGGGCTGGGTGTGGCGAATTCGGTGGAGGCCGTTCGAGCCGGTGCCAAACAGATCGACGGCTCCTGCCGCAGGTTCGGCGCAGGGGCGGGAAACGCGCCCGTCGAGGCGCTGATCGGGGTCTTCGACAAGATCGGGGTCAAGACCGGCATCGACTTCTTCGACATCACTGATGCCGCCGAAGAGGTTGTCGCACCGGCTATGCCGTCCGAATGCCTGCTCGACCGCAACGCGCTGATCATGGGATACTCCGGCGTTTACTCCAGCTTCCTCAAGCATGCCGTTCGCCAGTCCGAGCGCTACGGCGTACCGGCTCACCAGCTGCTGCACCGGGCCGGGCAGCGCAAGCTGATCGGTGGTCAGGAAGACCAGCTCATCGACATCGCTTTGGAGATCAAGCGCGAACTGGGGGCACCTCCCGCTCGCGGGGGAGAAAGCGGTGCCGGGGCCTCGCAATAATCTGAGCTACTGCACAGGTTGCCCATAGCTGCCGCGAGTAGCGTCGCGCGCATGAGCACGACATCCAACACCCTTGCCCGCGGATTGTCTGGCCTGCTGGTCGCCGGCGGGCTGCTAACGGCTAGTGCCGCGACCGTGATTGGGCTGCCAGTGGCCAGCGCAGCATGCAATCAGACTGTGGGTAATTCCATCGACTCCTACCTGCAGCGGCATCCCGACGTCCACCAGAAGCTGCAGGCAGATTCCAAGGCCGAGGGCGGCAACGGCAACGTCATGGAATACCTGAACAGGCATCCGGATGTTCGACAGCATCTGATCGACCTGTCGCAGCAGTGCGCGCCGTAGCCCAGCAGTGAGCCGGCGTCGTCGCTGAACGCCGTGGGCAACACCGGAAGATGTTCGCCCATTGACGAAAACTAGAACACGTTCTAGCGTCGAGTCGTGCCCGATCCCCTATTTTCCGAGCCGCTTGTCGCTGCCATCGCCGAGTCCGAAAAGTTAATCGCCGCCGCACCGCATATCGAGACCGAAGCGGACTTGCTGGAAGGGCTGCAATATCTCGCCGGTTGTGTGGCTGCCTGCACGCACATGGTGTTCGATTACGACCGCGACCACCCGATGCTGCTCTCCGGAACCGGGCCGTTCACCAAAATGGGACTGGACAATCCGGACACCTTGTATTTCGGCTGCCGGGTGCAGCCCGACCACGACTATGTCGTCACCGGCGTTCGCGGCACGACGACAGACCTGAGTTTCCAGTTGCTCGGCGGCGAGTACACCGACGACAACGTACCCGCCAGCCAGGCCGCGTTCGACGACCGTGAGCTCGAGATCGCCCCGGACGGCAGCTTCCAATGGCAGGTTCGCCCCACCAACCCCGGACAGCTGGTGATTCGTGAGGTCTACGGCGACTGGGCGGCGCAGCGCGGCACGTTGTCCATCTCGCGGTCGGATACCGCTGGCACGGCACCGCCACCCCTGAGCCGCGCGACGCTCGAAAAGCGTTACAGCGCAGCCGGAAAGCAACTGGTCAACCGAATCAAGACCTGGCTTCAGTTCCCGCGGTGGTTTTATTTGGACATCCCGGTCAACACCATGGTCGCGCCGCGGCTGACGCCCGGTGGTTTGGCCACCCAGTATTCCTCGGTCGGGCATTTCGAGCTGCGCCCCGACGAGGCTTTGGTCATCACGCTCCCGGTGACCGACGCGCCCTACCTCGGTTTCCAGCTGGGCAGCCTGTGGTACATCTCGCTGGACTACATCAATCACCAGACGTCGCTGAATAACACCCAGGCACAGGCGGATCCGGACGGCATGGTTCGGGTCGTGGTCGCCGACCAGAACCCGGGCGTCACCAACTGGGTCGAGACACTCGGCCATCGGCGCGGTTTCCTGCAGTTCCGCTGGCAGCGGGTGTCGCGCCAACTCACCGAGGCCGATGGCCCCACTGTCGAGCTGGTCAACATGGACACGCTGCCGGGTGTGTTGCCCCATTACGCGCACAATAAGATCTCCGATGAAGACTGGCGTAGCCGAATCGCGTTGCGCCAAAAGCAGATCGCAGCCAGGATGCTGGGGTGACCATGACCGGACTACTCGAGAAAAAAGTCATCGTGATCAGCGGCGTGGGCCCGGGACTGGGCACCACGCTGGCGCACCGGTGCGCGCAAGACGGTGCCGAATTGGTACTGGCGGCGCGGACGGTGGAACGGCTGGAGGAACTCGCCAAGCAACTCGGGGATGCCGGGCACAAAGCCCTGGCGGTGCGGGCGGACATCACCGAAGACGACGACGTTGCCGCGCTCGTGGAATCCACCACGTCGAACTTCGGTAAAGTCGATGTTCTGATCAACAACGCGTTCCGGGTTCCGTCGATGAAGCCGTTGGCAGCTACCAGCTTTCAACACATCCGGGATGCGATCGAGCTCAGCGCGCTGGGTGCGTTGCGCCTCATCCAGGCCTTCACGCCGGCGTTGGAGGAATCACATGGATCGATTGTCAACGTGAACTCCATGGTGCTGCGCCACTCGCAGGCCAAATACGGGGCGTACAAGATGGCTAAGTCCGCGCTGCTGTCTATGTCGCAGTCGTTGGCCACCGAACTCGGTGAAAAGGGCATCCGAGTAAATTCCGTTGCGCCGGGTTATATCTGGGGTGAGACATTGCGGGGTTACTTCGAGCACCAGGCCGGTAAATACGGCACCACCGCCGACCAGATCTATGCGGCGACCGCGGCCAACTCCGACCTCAAGCGGTTGCCCACCGAGGACGAGGTGGCGTCGGCCATCATGTTCATGGCCAGCGACTTGTCCAGCGGAATCAGCGGGCAAACCCTGGACGTCAACTGCGGCGAGTACCACAACTGATGAGCGCCCAACGCACCGATATCGCGACTGTCGACGAGTTGCACGCGTCGGCGACCAAGCTGAGCGGACTCGACGACTTCGGCGTCGACAACGACAATTACCGCGAAGCACTTGGCGTGCTGCTCGAGTCGTATCGGCAAGAGGCCGGTCTAACGGTGTTGGGCAGCAAGATGAATCGTTTCTTTCTGCGCGGCGCGCTGGTGGCCAGGTTGTTGTCCGAGGCCGCGTGGAAGCAGTACCCGCAGCATGCCGACGTGGCGGTCAAGCGGCCGATTTTCGTCACGGGTTTGGTGCGTACCGGCACCACAGCGCTGCACCGCCTGCTCGGCGCCGACCCGGCGCACCAAGGCCTGCACATGTGGCTGGCAGAATTTCCGCAACCGCGCCCGCCGCGCGACACCTGGGAGTCCCACCCGCTGTATCGCCAACTCGACGACCAGTTCACCCAACATCATCAGGACAATCCGGGCTACACCGGCCTGCATTTCATGGCCGCCTACGAACTCGAGGAATGCTGGCAGTTGTTGCGCCAGTCGCTGCACTCGGTGTCCTACGAGACGCTGGCACACCTGCCGACTTACTCAAAGTGGTTGTCGCAGCAGGACTGGACGCCCGCCTACCAGCGGCACCGCAAGAATCTTCAGTTGATTGGACTCAACGACACCGACAAGCGCTGGGTGCTGAAGAACCCGAGCCACCTCTTCGCTCTCGGCGCGTTGATGGAAACCTATCCCGACGCGTTGGTCATCCAGACGCATCGGCCGGTCGAGACGATCATGGCGTCGATGTGTTCGCTGGCCCAACACACCACCGATGGCTGGTCGACGACATTCGTTGGTGCGCAGATCGGTTCGGACGCAATGGAAACCTGGTCACGCGGCTTGGAGCAATTCAACTCCGCGCGGGCGAAATACAACCCGGCCCAGTTCTACGATGTCGACTACCGCGAACTCATCGCCGATCCGATCGCCATCGTGGCCGACATCTATCGCAAGTTCGACATCCCACTCACCGACGAGGCCCGGCAGGCGATGGAGAACAGTCACGCCGAAAGCCAAACCGGCGCAAGGGCTCCCAAGCACAAGTACTCACTGGCCGACTACGGGCTGACGGCCGACGCCGTCAAGGAACGCTTCGCCGGGCTCTAACTGATTGCTGCGTCAGCCGTCGCCGGGCGGGGGCGCGGTAGACACCGCCTCCAGGCATCCCTCGGCGATCGCATGCTCGATACTGTCGGCGAGTTTCGGGCAGGCGCGGGTTCGCGCGCTGGGTTCACCGGTCGCGCGTACTTCGGCGAAATAGGCGCAGCGCTGCGAGGCGTCGTTGTTCCACTGCACCGCAGTGTGTCCGGGGCCCAGGCGTTTGACGTTGACGGTGGCGTGACAAAACCGGCAGTCCACCGGCTGCAGGCCGGAGGTCAGATAGCGGGCGCGGTCCGCCTCGGTGGCCGCTTGCACGGCTGCCGCACGCTGCGGATCGTCGGCGAAATCCGGTGCCTTGGACCAGGATCGGCCGCTCTTACCGGTGTGAGCCGGAGCCGGCTCGTCGTGGCTCTCGTGATCGCCATGAAGCATTAACATCGACCGGGCTAGCCGATCGACGTCGGGCGGCTGGTCACGAGAAGTCATGTGGCCGGCTGCTCCGCCTTCGCTTCTGACTCGGAAGCCTGCTTCTGCAGATTGTGGTCGACCTCGACATGCCACTTCTCGTTGGCGATGGTGGTGTCGACCTCGATCTCGAAACGGTCGGTCATGTCCGGGGTCACATCGGCGACGTCGACGTAGAACTGCTGATACCACCGCCGCATCTGGTACACGGCGCCGTCTTCCTCGACCAACAGCGGGTTGTCGATGCGGGTCTTGTGCTTCCAGATTTCGACGTCCTGCAAGAAGCCCTTGCTGACTCCCTCGGTGAAGACCGTGGCCAGCTTGTTGGTCATCTTCTCGTCCATGCCCTTGGGCTTTTCGACCATGACTCCCCACTGCAGCACGAATGAGTCCTGGGTCACCGGGTAGTGGCAGTTGATCAGAATCGACTCGGCTTTGTAGTCGCCGTACTTGTTGTGCAACCAGTTGATCATGAACGACGGGCCGAAGTAGGACGCCTCCGAATCCAGATGCGCCTCGCCGTAGGAGGTGCCCAGGTCGTTGACGTCCGGGCGCCCGACGTTGTGCAGGTACTGCGACGCGATGTGTCCCTCGAAGACGTTCTTGAAGTAGGTGGGCAGACCGAAGTGGATGTAGAAGAAGTGCGCCATGTCGGTCACGTTGTCGATGATCTCGCGGCAGTTGGAGCCCTCGATGAGCATCGAATTCCACCGCCAGTCGGTCCACTCGTCGCTGGCGAACTCCGGTAGCTCCGGGATCCGGAGTTCCGGCGGTGGCGGGTTGCCCTCGTGGTCGTGCCAGACGTACAGCAATCCGCTGCGGACATCTGTCGTCCAGGACCGGGTACGGGCCATCCGGGGCGTTCGCTTGGCGTAGGGCACCAGCTTGCACTTGCCGTCGCCGCCCCACCGCCAGTCGTGGAAGGGGCAGGCGACCTCGTCACCCTTGATGGTGCCCTGTGCCAGGTTGCCGCCCATGTGGCGGCAATAACCGTCGAGGACGTGCAGGTCGCCGTGCGAATCCCCGAATACGACGAGGTGAGTGCCGAAGGCCTCGATCCCGTGCGGTTCACCGTCCAAGTAGTCCTTGACCGGGCCGAGGCAGTGCCAGCCGCGGGCGTACCGGTCAGGCAGGGTGCCGGCGTCGATTTCGCGAATGCCGGCAGTCTCGGTAGCCATGACGCCTCCAGGTTTCTCGGCTTCTAACTAGAACACGTTACAGTTTTTCCGGGCGATCGCGCAACGAACGGCATATCCGGTGCTAGACGATCGTCTTGTCGATGCGGGATACCCCGCCTGCTGTATATGTGAACGATGCCGCTGTTTGCCTTTGAAGGCCGAGCGCCGAGGGTCGATCCCACTGCCTTCGTCGCCCCGACTGCCACCCTGATCGGCGATGTGACGGTCGAGGCCGGAGCGTCGGTATGGTTCAACACCGTGCTGCGCGCCGACTACGGGCCGGTGATCGTGCGTGAGGGTGCCAACGTGCAGGACGGATCGGTGCTGCACTCACCGCCCGGCGTCCCGGTCGACATCGGTCCCGGAGCGACCGTCGCGCACATGTGCATCATTCACGGAGCCCACATCGGCGCAGAGGCGCTGATCGCCAATCACGCAACCGTGCTCGACGGCGCAGTCATCGGTGCCCGCAGCCTGGTCGCTGCCGGCGCCCTGGTCACCGGCGGCACCAAGATTCCGGCTGAAGTGCTCGTGGTCGGAGCGCCGGCTACGATCAAGGGTCCGATCGCGGGCACCGGTGCCGAGATGTGGGTCAAGGTGAACCCGCGCGCCTACCAGGAACTCGCCCAGCGCTATCTGACTGGGCTGGAACCGGTTTAGATCTTGCGCGCGCTTGCGGTGGCCTGGTCGACCTCCCAGTAGGCGCGCAGCGCCACCAGTTTGCCGTTGTCGTCCGCCTTATAGGTGAACACTCCTTCGGCGGTGACCTGGTGACCGGCCGCGGTGATCACGATGTGGCCGACGTTGGCTTCTTCGTTGCCGCACTGATAGGTGTCGCGGAAGACGAACTCGATCTTGTCGGTCGGTGCGATCGCCTTGTCCCAGAACGCCGAAATGGCTTCCAGGCCCCGATGCCCCTTGCCCTCAGGGTCGAAATGCGAGGGGCCGATGGGGTCTTCGACGACGGCGTCGTCGGCGAAGACGGCTAGCCAGGCGTCCTTGTCTCTGGCCGCCACCGCATCACGGGAGCGTTTGCCGGCTGAGTGTGCCGGTGACTCTGTCTTCATGCGCCGCTCCTCCTCATCGCTTCGCTCTGCATCGTCGCGGCGCGTCTCACTTTTGCCAACCCGAATGGATATAGGTGTCGGCGAACCGCTTCATCGAATCCTTCTTCTTCTCGATCGGCGCATCGAAGCCCAGGCCGTCGAAGACCCAGGGAATCACGATGTTGTCGGTGACGCCGACGTCGGCCAAATCCTTATGGCCGTCCACACCAAATTTGTCGATACAGACCGCCTGGTATTCGAAAGGCACGTCGGCGCGGTCATATTCGGCGAGCAAGGCCTTGATCTTGCCGATGGTCTCGCCGAGTTGCTCACAGGTCATCATCGCGCTGGTCCACCCGTCGCTGACCCGGGCGGCGCGCTTCAGTGCGACATCGGTGTGGCCGCCGACGTAGAACGGCACCGGCTTACTCGGGGCCGGACTCATCTGTAACTTGTCGAAGTCGTAGAAATCCCCGTGAAATTCGACCATGCCGCCGTCCAGTACGAGCTTGATGACCTCGATCATCTCATCGACGCGCTTGCCCCGCTTCGCGTAGGGAACCCCGCACCACTCGAATTCCTCTGGTGCCCAGCCGATCCCGACTCCAAAGCCAAACCTGTTGTTGGTGAGGTTGGCCACCGAGCCGACCTGGCGCGCCAGCAGCAATGGGTTGCGGGACCCGAGCTTCATCACGTTGGTGTAGAAGAACAGCTCCGAAGTGACCGCGCCCATCGCCCCGGCGGCGATCAGCGGATCAACCCACGGCGTGTCCTGGTCCCACATCCGCGAGCCGTCCGGGGTATACGGATAATCGGCAGCCGCCTTCTCCATGTAGAACAGCGAGTCCGGCAACGCGATCGCGTCGAATCCCACTTCTTCGGCCGTCTTGGCGATTTCGACCAGCTGGTCGACCGGGCCCATCGCGATACTGCAGGTGTATTTCACGGCTTGGCCTCCGGCTTGTCGGCGCCGACGACCCACATCGAGTAATACTGCGAGCCACCGCCGTAGGCATGCCCGAGTGCCTTGCGCGCACCCGGAACCTGGTGATCGCCCGCCTTACCCATCACCTGAATGGCCGCTTCGGCGAACCGGATCAACCCCGAGGCGCCGATCGGGTTCGACGACAGCACCCCGCCGGACATGTTGAGCGGGATCCGCCCGCCGATCGCGGTTTCACCCGCCTCGGTGAGCTTCCACCCTTCACCCTCGGCCGCGAATCCCAAGTTCTCCAGCCACATTGGCTCGAACCAGGAGAACGGCACGTAGATCTCGGCGCAGTCGATCTCGTCGATCGGGCTGGTGATGCCCGCGGACTTCCACAGCGCCTTGGCCGCATCGCGTCCGGCTTGCGGATTGACCTGGTCGCGACCGGAGTAGGCGAGCGGCTCGGTGCGCAACGCGGTGGCGTGGATCCAGGCGACCGGATGACCGTCGGCGACTCGCTTGTCACCGACCTCCTCGTTACCGATCACCACCGCGCAAGCGCCGTCGGACGACGGGCAGGTCTCGTCGAATCGAATGGGGTCCCAGAGCATTTGCGACGCCATCACCTTGTCCAGCGTGATGTCGGGCTGATGCAGGTGCGCCAGCGGGTTCTTGGCGCCATTGAGCCGGTCTTTGACCGCGACCATCGCGCCGATGTGAGTGGGCGCGCCGGATCGGCGGATGTAGGCGCGCACATGCGGAGCAAAGTAGCCGCCCGCTCCCGCACCCACCGGTTTGGTGAACGGCACCGGAATGCTCAACGCCCACATTGCATTCGATTCGGACTGCTTCTCCCAGGCCATCGCGAGCACGCGCCGGTACTTCCCCGACTTCACCAGGCTGGCCGCCACCACACCGGTAGACCCGCCTACCGAGCCCGCGGTGTGCACCCGGATCAGCGGCTTGCCGGTCGCGCCCACGGCGTCGGCCATGAACAGCTCCGGCATCATGACGCCTTCGAAAAAGTCCGGCGCCTTACCGACGACGACCGCGTCGATGTCGCCCATGGTCGAACCGGAGTCGGCCAGCGCCTTATCGATCGCATCGCGAACCAGGCCGTTCATCGAGACGTCCTGGCGCTTGGCGACATACTTGGTCTGGCCGGTGCCGAGCACGGCGGCGAGCTGGGGGGCCATGTTATTTCCCTTCCAGGACGGCGACGAGATTCTGTTGCAGCACCGGGCCGCTGGTCGCGTGCGCAAGCACCCGGCCCGCCGAGCCGTCGAATATGTGTTGTGCGGCAAAGCCGATGCGTTCCAGACCGGCGGAGAACATCGGGTTGGCGGCCAGCGTGCCGCCCGACGGGTTGATCTTCGTCGACGACGGCAGGCCGATGGCCTCGGTCAAGATCAGCTGCTGATGGGTGAACGGGGCATAGATCTCCGCGATCTCGATCGACCCGGCGTCTCCGCCCGTCGCGGCCTTGGCCGACGCCTCCGTCGACGGTGAGGTGGTCAGGTCGCGGGCACCGAGGACCGGCGTCTCGATCCGATGCTCGATACCGGTGATCCACGCCGGGTTCTCGCGTAACTCGCGAGCCCTGTCACCGGCCGCCAGCACGATCGCGGAGGCGCCGTCGGTGATCGGCGCAATGTCATGACGCCGAAGGGGATCCGCGAAGTAGGGCCTCGACAACAATTCGTCGATGCTCTTGGCGGGCTGCTCGGAGTCGGTGCGCTCGGCGACCGCGAACGAGTCCAGCGCCACTTGGGCCATCTGCTCGGCCGTCCACTTGCCGGCGTCCAGTCCGAACCGGGCTTGCAGTCCGGCCATCGAAACCGCGTCCGGCCACAGCGGCGCAACGGTGTACGGATCGGTCTGCAACGACAGCACCCGGCGCAGTGTGCCCGCCGACGACTTGCCGAAGCCGTAGACCAGCGCGGTGTCGACCTCACCGGTGAGCACCTTGATGTAGGCCTCGTACAGCGCCCAGGCGGCGTCCATCTCGACGTGCGATTCGTTGATCGGCGGCACCGCCCCGATCGAGTCGATCGCCGAGATGAACGAGAATGCCCGTCCAGCAAGGTAATCCGACGAACCTGAGCACCAGAAGCCGATGTCGGTCTGCTGGAGGCCGAGCTCTTCGTACAGCGAATGAAAACACGGCATCAGCATTTCGACGCCGTTGGTCGTGCCGTCGGTGCGGCGCACATGCGGCGCATGGGCGAACCCGACGACAGCTACATCGCGATCGGTCACGTCACTCCCTTTACAGGTGATGCTTGTAGGTGTCGTACTCGGCGTCGGGTTCGCCGGTCGGCTTGAAATACTCGATGTTGTCGATGCCCAGACCCCATTCCTCGCGGGGCTTCCAGACCGCCTCGACCCGCATGCCCATCCGCACCTCGGTCGCGTCGATTTCTTGAATCAGGTGCAGGAACGCGATATCGGCGCCGTCGAGCAAGACGTAAGCCGCCACATACGGCGGCTTGATCCGCTGGCCGGCGAACGGGATGTTGATGATCGCGAACGTCGTCACCGTGCCCTTGTCCGGCAACTCGATGAAGTTGTCGAGTTCCTGGCCGGTGGCCGGGTCGGCCTCCTTCGGCGGGAAATACACCTTGCCGCTGTCACCGGAGCGGGCACCGAGCAGCTTGCCCTCTTCCAGGCCACGCAGGAACGCGGTCTCGGGAAGTGAAGCGGTGTGCTGGATTTCGATGCTGCTCGGCGTGACCTGGACCGTCACCGGCTCACGGTCGTCGGTCTGATCCGAGACCGGCTCGGCCTCGTCACCCAACGCGAAGTAGGCGATGTCGGTGATCGCGCCGGCCGGCTCGTCGACCCAGTGCACGTGCACCCGCGCGCCGCTGCTGATCGAATCAGGGCCGGCGGCGCCAACATCGATCGCGTGCAGTAGCGGGACGTCGGCGCCGTCGAGCTTGATCAGCGCCCAGGCGAACGGACGATCCAACGGTTGTCCCTCGAGGGGTTCGGGCTGCCAGGTCCATGACAGCACGGTCCCGACGCTGGCCACCGGCACCATCTCGGTCAGCCGCTCGTAGGTCACCGGGTCGAACTCGGCGGGCGGAACGTAGACGCGGCCATCCGAGCCGCGAACGCCGACGATGCGTCGCTCCCGCAGCGCGGTGAAGAACTGACCGAGGGTGGGGCCGACTGAACGGGTGTAGTCGAAGGACAACCGCAGAGGCGCCGAGAGCGGCTTCTGATGGGTATCGATCTGCACCGGGCTGCTTTGGCTGGTGGTCACAGTGTCGAGTAGAACAGGTTCTAAGAATGGATTCAAGATAGGGTCGAGACCTGCACGGAAGGTAGTGAGCATGAAGCTCGGACTCCAGCTGGGATATTGGGGCGCTCAACCGCCCGACAACCACGCCGAACTCGTGGCCGCCGCCGAGCAGGCGGGTTTCGACGCGGTGTTCACCGCCGAAGCGTGGGGATCAGACGCCTACACTCCGCTGGCCTGGTGGGGTTCGTCCACCCAGCGGCTGCGGCTGGGCACGTCCGTGGTGCAACTGTCCGCGCGCACCCCGACCGCCTGCGCGATGGCCGCGCTGACCCTCGACCACCTCAGCGGCGGCCGGCACATCCTCGGGCTCGGCGTGTCAGGTCCGCAGGTGGTGGAAGGCTGGTACGGCCAGCCGTTTCCCAAGCCGTTGGCCCGGACCCGCGAATACGTCGACATCATCCGGCAGGTGTGGTCCCGCGAGAAGCCGGTGACGAGCGAAGGCCCGCACTACCCGCTGCCGTTGAAGAGCGAGCGCGCAACCGGTCTCGGCAAACCGCTCAAGCCGATCACCCATCCGCTGCGCCCCGACATCCCGATCATGCTGGGCGCCGAGGGGCCGAAAAACGTGGCGCTGGCCGCCGAGATCTGCGACGGCTGGCTGCCGATCTTCTACACGCCCCGGATGGCCGACACCTACAACGAATGGCTGGACGAGGGGTTCGCCCGGCCGGGTGCGCGCCGCAGCCGCGAGGACTTCGAGATTTGCGCGACGGCCAACATCGTCATCACCGAGGACCGCTCCGCCGCGTTCGCCGCGATGAAGCCTTACATCGCGCTCTACATGGGCGGGATGGGCGCCGAGGACACCAACTTCCACGCCGATGTGTACCGCCGGATGGGCTACGCCGAGGTGGTCGACGAGGTCACGGCGCTGTTCCGCAGCAACCAGAAAGATAAGGCCGCCGAAATCATCCCTGACGAGGTCATCGACGACGCCGCGATTGTCGGCGACGTCGACTACGTGCGTAAGCAAATCAAGGCCTGGGAGGCTTCCGGAGTCACGATGATGGTCGTGTCTGGCCGCAGTACAGAGCAGGTCCACGAGCTGGCTGGCCTGATCTGACCCGGTTCTTGCGGTGAGCTAGAACACGTTCTAGATTGGCCCGATGACAGCTTCGCAGCATAGGATCGCCGGCACGGTACTCACCATGCCGGTGCAGATCCGCAAGGCGACCCAACACATGGCGATGTTCTCGGTCGATGCCGACGCAGCGCAGCGGATGATCGACTACAGCGGCCTGCGGGTCTGCCGCTACTTGCCCGGGCGCGCGATCGTGATCCTGATGTTGATGCACTACATCGACGGGGACCTGGGCACGTACTACGAGTTCGGGACCAGCGTGATGGTCAACCCGCCGGGGTCGAACGCGAGCGGACCCCGCGCCTTGGGGTCGGCCGGCGCCTTCATTCACCACTTGCCCGTCGACCAGGAGTTCACCCTTGAAGCCGGCACCAAGATCTGGGGTTACCCGAAAGTCATGGCGGACTTCAGCATTCGCGAGGGCCGCCAGTTCGGCTTCGACTGTATCGTCGACGGGCAGCTGGTGGTCGGCATGGAATTTCGCCGCGGCCTGCCGATTCGGCTGACCCCGCGACAGCAAGCGCAGCGCACCTACTCGCACCGCGACGGGGTAACCCGTGAGACCTCCTTCGAGCACACCCTTGACGGTGTCCGCAATCGCTTCGGCGGAGTGCGCATCCGGCTGGGTGATCACCCCTACTCGAAAGAGCTGGCGGCGCTGGGCCTTCCGAAGCGCGCGATCTTGAACAGCTTTGTTGCCCAGGTACAAATGACATTCGGCGATGCTCAGGAGATCTCATGACCGCGACGATCCCGGAGACGATTCTCAACATCGACTTGGCGGACGGCAACTTCTACGCCGACCGCGAGGTGTCCCACGAGGCCTATCGCTGGATGCGCGCCAACCAGCCGGTGTTCCGCGACCGCAACGGCTTGGCCGGCGCGACCACCTATCAGGCGATCATCGACGCCGAGCGCAATCCCGAACTGTTCTCCAACACCGGCGGCATCCGTCCGGATCAGCCCGGGATGCCCTACATGATCGACATGGATGACCCGGCACATCTGTTGCGGCGCAAGCTGGTCAACTCCGGATTCACCCGCAAGCGGGTGACCGAGAAGATGCCGTCGATCGGCCGGTTGTGCGACACATTGATCGACGCGGTCTGCGAACGCGGTGAGTGCGACTTCGTCCGCGACATCGCCGCGCCGCTACCGATGGCGGTGATCGGCGACATGCTGGGCGTGCTGCCCGAAGAGCGGGGCATGCTGCTGAAGTGGTCGGACGATCTGGTCACCGGGCTGAGCTCGCACATCGATCCGGCCGGCCCGGAATTCCAGACGGTGATGAATGCCTTTGCGGCGTATACCGAATTCACCATGGCGACCATCGCCAAGCGGCGCGCGGAGCCCACCGAGGACCTGTTCTCGATCCTGGTGAACGCCGAAGTCGAAGGACAGCGAATGGCCGACGACGAGATCGTGATGGAAACCCTGCTGATCCTGATCGGTGGCGACGAAACGACACGGCACACCCTGTCGGGCGGCACCGAGCAGTTGGTGCGCCACCGCGATCAGTGGGACGCGCTGCGGGCCGACCCGGATGGGGTGCTGAGCGGCGCGATCGAGGAGATGCTGCGCTGGACCTCGCCGGTGAAGAACATGTGCCGGACGTTGACCGCCGACACCGACTTCCACGGGACCGAACTGCGCGAGGGCGAGAAGGTCATGTTGCTGTTCGAATCGGCCAACTTCGACGAGTCGATGTTCGCCGGCGCCGACCGGTTCGACATCCGTCGAGACCCGAACAGCCACGTCGCTTTCGGCTTCGGCACGCACTTCTGTCTGGGTAACCAGTTGGCCCGTTTGGAGTTGCGCCTGATGACCGAGCGAGTTCTGCAGCGTTTGCCCGACCTGCGGCTGGCCGACGATGGCGACGTATTGCCGTTGCGCCCGGCCAACTTCGTCAGCGGTCTGGAGTCGATGCCGATGGTCTTCACGCCGACCGCGCCGCTGGGCTGACTGTCGCCGAGCGTGTACTCAGGTCGAGAAAGTGATCGCGGATCCACGCTGAGCGCACGCTCGCCGGCGCCATGCCGCTGATACCCGTGCGATGAAGCCGCCTTCGGTGTCCTCTGCGGTGACCCGGATATTGATCCAGCCGAGATCGTTCAACGCTTCTGCACGCCGGATGTCCTTGTTGAACTGCCGTCGGTCGATGCGGTGGTGATCGCCGTCGTATTCGACAGCGAGTTTGATTGCCTCCCAACCCATGTCGAGCACCGCGACGATCTGGCCGTATTCGTCGTGGACCGCGATCTGCGTCTGAGGCGGCGGGAAGCCGGCGCGGATCAGAACCAGGCGCAGCCAGGTTTCGCGCGGCGACTCGGCACCAGGGTCCACCAGGCTCAGTGCGACGCGCGCACGCCGGAGTCCTCGTCGACCCTTGTAGCGCTCGGCGAGAAGGTCCACGTCGGATAGCTTGAGGTCGGTGGCCCGAGCGAGCGCATCGATGGCCGCGACCGCCTGTTCGAGCGGATACCGACAGGCCACATCCAATGCAGTACGGGCAGGCGTAGTCACAGGCATCCCGGCAATCGTCTGCGCTTCGCCGTCGCCAAGCCGGTTGGACCAGGTGTGAATGCCGCGAGGTGGTCGCCGGTAGTCGTACAGCAATTCCGCCGGCGCCGTCGCGTCGACCCATTTTGTGCCGTGCAGGGCCGACGCGGAGCGGCCGGCTATGACCCCGCGACGTCGTGACCACAGCCAGGCGGCGCGGGCTCGCATTGGCGGGGTCAGCTCGGCATCGGCTGCGACATAGACATCGGGATGGACGGATCGGAACCTGCTATGCAACGCGTATGGCCGTAATCGGCCTGAACCGACCGCCTCGCTACCGATGAAGGGTCCACCCATCCGAACAGTGTCCGGCGCGGGTCTGACATTCGGCGAACGTGTACTCAGCGTGGAAACTCGATGGCCAACTTGCCCTGAGTGCACGCTGGGTGCCAATAGAACAGAGTCACCGGTTTTTGAACTGCGGCGCGCGCTTCTCCTTGAAAGCCAGCGGGCCTTCCTTGGCGTCCTCGGACAGGAAGACGCTGATGCCGAGTTTGGTGTCGATCTTGAAAGCGTCGTTCTCCGGCAAGCCTTCGGTTTCGCGAATCGAGCGCAGGATGGCCTGCACGGCAAGCGGGCCGTTGTTGGCGATCACGTCGGCGATCTCGAGCGCCTTCTCCAACGCGGTCCCGTCAGGTACGACGTAGCCGATGAGCCCGTAGGACAGCGCCTCCGCGGCGGTGATGTGCCGTCCGGTCAGCAACAGATCGGCGGCGATCGTGTAGGGGATCTGGCGCACGAGTCGCACCGCCGAGCCGCCCATCGGGTACAGGCTCCACTTGGCTTCGGAGATGCCGAACTTGGCGCTTTCACCCGCGATCCGGATGTCGGTGCCCTGCAGGATCTCGGTGCCGCCTGCGATGGCCGGCCCTTCGACCGCCGCGATCAGCGGCTTGGTCAGCCGCCGTCCCTTGAGCAACGCGTCGATGCGCGACGGGTCGTAGCTGCCGTCGGAGAACGAGTCGCCCGGCGGGCGCGCGGTCGCGGCTTTGAGGTCCATACCCGCACAGAAGTAGCCGCCGGCCCCGGTCAGAATGCAGCACCGGATGTCGGGATCGGTGTCGACGCGGTCCCAGGCTTCCACCATGATCGAGAGCATCTCGGTGGAAAGTGCGTTACGGGCTTCGGGCCGGTTCAGCGTCAAGATCAAAGTGTGTCCGCGCTGCTCAATGAGGGCGTCTGCCGTCTTTTCATCAACACTCATGGGTGATCGCCTTCCCGCGCGCCGGCCCGAAACTTGTCAGGAAATGTAACACGTTCTAATTTAGGGTCTGTGGCCCTGAATATTGCCGATCTGGCGGAGCACGCCATCGATGCCGTCCCTGACCGTGTAGCCCTGATCTGCGGTCAGGAGAAACTGACCTACGCCCAACTCGAAGAGAAGGCGAACCGCTTGGCGCACTACCTGCAGGAGCAGGGCGTGCGCAAGGACGACAAGGTCGGCCTCTACTGCCGCAACCGCATCGAGATCGTCATCGCGATGGTGGGCATCGTCAAGGCCGGCGCGATCCTGGTCAACATCAACTACCGCTATGTCGAGGGCGAACTCCGCTACCTGTTCGACAACTCGGACATGGTCGCGCTGGTGCATGAGCGGCAGTACTCCGAGCGCGTCGCCAACGTGCTTCCGGACACCCCCAACGTCAAGACGGTCCTGGTGATCGACGACGGCTCCGACGTCCCCGACAGCGTCTACGAAAGCTATGGCGGCGTCGAGTTCTACGCCGCGGTCGCCGACAGCTCACCCGAGCGTGACTTCGGCCCCCGCAGCGCCGACGACATCTACCTGCTGTACACCGGCGGCACCACCGGATTCCCCAAGGGCGTGATGTGGCGCCACGAGGACATCTACCGGGTGCTGTTCGGCGGAACCGACTTCGCCACAGGCCAATTCATCGAAGACGAATACGACCTGGCCAAGGGAGCCGCGGCCAACCCGCCGATGGTCCGCCACCCGATTCCGCCGATGATCCACGGCGCCACCCAGTCGGCTACCTGGATGTCGATCTTCTCGGGTCAAACCACCGTTCTCGCACCGGAATTCAATGCCGACGAGGTGTGGCGCACGATCCACGACCACAAGGTGAATCTGCTGTTCTTCACCGGCGATGCGATGGCGCGGCCCTTGCTGGACGCGCTGCTGGCTCACCAGGAGGAGGGAAACCAGTACGACCTGTCGTCGTTGTTCCTGCTCGCCTCCACCGCGGCATTGTTCTCACCGAGCATCAAGGAGAAATTCCTCGAGTTGTTGCCCAACCGGGTCATCACCGACTCGATCGGCTCGTCGGAGACGGGCTTTGGCGGCACCAGCATCGTTGCCAAGGATGCGCCGCACAGCGGCGGCCCGCGCGTGACGATCGACCATCGGACCGTCGTGCTCGACGAGGACGGAAACGAGGTCAAGCCGGGCTCCGGAGTCCGCGGTTTCATCGCCAAGAAGGGCAACATTCCCGTCGGCTACTACAAGGACGAGAAGAAGACCGCCGAGACATTCAAGACCATCAACGGCGTCCGCTACGCCATTCCCGGCGACTTCGCGACGGTCGAGGAGGACGGCAGCGTGACGATGCTGG
>JAVHWH010000283.1:0-3211 GCA_032159915.1 Mycobacterium sp. | reverse complement strand
TCGCAACCCAGTTCCATCGCCAGCGCCGCATCGCTGGCGGTGCCGATACCGGCGTCGAGTACGACGGGGACGCCGGATTGAGCGACGATCATCTCGATGTTGTGGGGGTTGGCGATTCCCAGGCCGGTGCCGATCGGGGACCCGAGCGGCATCACCGCCGCGCATCCGGTGTCTTCCAGCCGTTTCGCCAGCGCCGGGTCGTCATTGGTGTACGGCAGCACCACGAAGCCGTCATCGACCAATTGCTCTGCAGCACGAACCAACTCGATGGCATCAGGGAGAAGTGTGCGCTCATCGGCGATCACTTCGAGCTTGACCCATTCGGTGCCGAGCGCCTCGCGGGCGAGTTGAGCGGTGAGTACCGCCTCGGCGGCGCTACGGCAGCCCGCGGTGTTGGGCAGCGGCGTGATGCCCAGGCGGCTCAGCAAGTCGAGCAGGCCCGTGCCGCCCTCGGCGTCGACGCGGCGCATCGCGACCGTGGTCAACTCGGTGCCGGAAGCGATCAAGGCCTCTTGGAGGACGGCGAGGTTGGTCGCGCCTCCGGTGCCCATGATGAGCCGCGAGGCGAAGCTACGGCCGGCGATGGTGAGTTTGGATTCAACCACCCTGCACCGCCGTCACGACCTCGATGTTCGCGCCGTCGGAAAGTGTTGTGGTCCAGCTTGAGCGCGGCAGAACGGCTTGGTCGACAGCGACCGCGACGCCGCGGTCGGGGTAGCCCAGCGACTGCAGCAGCCCCGCGACAGTCATCTGCTCGTCGATTTCGAGATCATCGGCATTGACGCGGATTCTCATGTGTGTGCTCCAACCAAACTCAGTTCGGACACGATCTGTTCAGCCGTCCACGGCGCCAGCAGGAAACCGGACCGGCCGTGGCCGGCGGCGACCAACGTCCGCGCGTCGAGCCGTCCCACCAACGGCAGGTTGTCCGGCGTCATCGGGCGTAAACCAGCGATGCACTCCTCAAACTCATACTCGCTGAGCCCCGGCATCACCGTGCAGGCGTCGTCGAGCAGGTCACGCACTCCGGACACCGTGGGCGCAGTGTCACGGCCGTGCTCGTACTGGGTGGCGCCGACCACCACGCCGTCGGTGCGTGGCACCACGTATAGCTGACGCCCGTGCACGCGAGCCCGAATCACTCTCTGCGGCAACGGCAGACACCCCTTACGCCAGCGCAATCTGAGCACTTCACCTTTCACCGGCCGAATCGGCAGACCGGGCCACAGCGACGGGGCGTCGACACCGTTGGCGATCACGACCTCATCGGCCGCAACCGAAGCAAGCTCAGTGACCGGCCCATCGAATTCGACGCCCAGTTGTTCGCAGGCCGTCGATAAGGCTTCGAGCAGGGCACGGTTGTCGACGGCGAGCTCGGTCGGCGCCCGAAAGCCGTGTCGAATACCCTGCGCCAGCATCGGTTCCACGTCACGGACCGCCGACTCCCACACCACCGGATGTCCCTGCGCGGACAGCCAGTCCGCGACTGTACGCAGCTCAGCCACGTCAGCGCGGTCGACGGCGACCGCCAACGACTCGCGCGCCACAATCACCTGCGCCGGTAGGCCATCGGTGAATCCGCCGTCGCGCCACAGCCGCAGCGAATCCAGGCCGAGCTGTAGCAGGCGCTCCTCGCCCGGCCAGCCTTCGCTGTGCG
Source organism: Mycobacterium sp. (assembly GCA_032159915.1). GTDB lineage: Bacteria > Actinomycetota > Actinomycetes > Mycobacteriales > Mycobacteriaceae > Mycobacterium. Next base: position 1,554 of record JAVHWH010000283.1, on the reverse strand, counting down.
GCGCCAGCATTCCCGCGGCAACCCACGACGCGCCGGGCTGCTCGGAGCGGTGCACCCGCACCGACCAACCGGCCTCGGCCGCCCGGCGGGCAACCGACAGCCCGATCACACCGCCGCCGATGACGGCCAGCGATCCCGAGTGCGGTGGCATCTTCGCTCCCTTCGCCGGCATGATCCGGATCAGGTTCGACGGTAAGGACAGGTGCGCGTGTCCACTCTCAGCCCCCGCTGGCGAACTACCCCGGGACTCCCGTGTCGACTCACCACGGTAGTCGTTAGCGTCTCGGTGTGCACCCACGTGATCGGCTCGCCAGCGCCAGGCTCTACCTCTGTACCGATGCCCGCCGTGATCGCGGTGACTTGGCCGAGTTCGCCGACGCTGCCCTGGCCGGCGGGGTGGACGTGATTCAGCTGCGCGACAAGGGTTCCGCCGCCGAGCTGGCGCTGGGCCCGCTCGAAGCGCGTGACGAGTTGGCAGCGCTCGAGGTGCTCGCCGACGCCGCGCGCCGCCACGGCGCACTGCTGGCCGTCAACGACCGCGCCGATATCGCCCGCGCAGCCCGAGCCAGCGTGCTCCACCTAGGGCAAGACGACCTGCCGCTGACCGCGGCGCGCGACATCATCGGGCCGGACGCCCTGATCGGCCGATCGACGCACGATCAGGCGCAGGTGGCCGCGGCGATCGCCGAGGACGTCGACTATTTCTGCGTCGGGCCATGTTGGCCGACCCCCACCAAACCGGGACGCCCCGCCCCCGGGTTGACGCTGGTGCGGTCGACCGTCGCGTTGGCGTGCGACAAGCCGTGGTTCGCCATCGGCGGCATCGACGCGGATCGCCTACCGGATGTGCTGGCGTCCGGGGCCCGGCGGATCGTCGTGGTCCGGGCGATCACCGCCGCGGAGGATCCGCGGGCCGCGGCGCAGCAGCTCAGTTCGGCACTTGCAGCAGCGAGCTGATCCGGGACGTCAGCTGCGACGGCTCTTGGTCGGGGTGCCCGGCCGTGCACCACACGAAGACGCCCTGCTCGATTTCGATGGTGCGCGGCAGGTCGCGCCGCAACTGGTCGTCGTGGCTCAACGGCAGAATCTCGGGCGCGGTGCGCAGCCGCTGCCAGCTGGCCGCGAATCCAGGGTGCAGCGGCAGTTCGTCTACCTCGTCCTCGCCGACCCAACGCATCTCGGCACTTTCGTAGTTGGCCACGGTCGGCAGCAATTCTGGGGCGTCGGCCACCACGGTCGTGTAAGTCCAGTCGGTGCCACTCGCTATGGCGGTGATCACGGCCGCCCGCACGGAGACGAACTGGCCCGGTAGCCCGGCTTCTTCGTGAGCTTCCCGGACGGCGGCTTCCTCGGGACTCTCATGGCTGTCGCGGGCGCCGCCCGGCAGACCCCAGGTGCCGCCCTGGTGGCTCCACGGTGCGCGGTGCTGCAACAACACCGCCGGTGAGCCGTCCGGCCGAGGCGCTCGGAGCAACAGGCCGGCCGCGCCGAATCGACCCCAATGTGGGCTACCGGTGTCGGACACCACCCATCCGTCACCGTCGCCGCGCACGC
>JAVHWH010000137.1:0-19502 GCA_032159915.1 Mycobacterium sp. | reverse complement strand
AGCCGGTTCTGCGGTCGCCGGGAGGTTTCACCGCGCGGCGCCCAGGGAATGCTGCCGGGTGCGGCGAGACGAGTCGAGAGCATTACAGGACTCGGGCCGCGCCAAGACTGGTCCGGCCCTCCGTCGGTGCTGGACCGGTAATAAAAGCGCCAAGAGGAGGACGCAATGTCAGACGACAACAAGAGTGGGCCTGCAGAAGGCATCAAAGGTGCCGTGGAAGGCGCCAAGGGCCTAGCCAAAGAAGCCGTCGGCAGCGTGGTCGGTAACGAAGGCCTCGAAAAAGAGGGCGAAGCTCAGCAGGACAAGGCGCAATCACAGCGTGATGCGGCCAAGAAAGAAGCTGAAGCCGAAGCCGCTCGTGGCTCCGCCGCGACCGCGGAGAAGCGCCAGGAATCCCACCAGGATTAATTCCGAGCTTTAAGTTGCGGGCCCCGGTTCACATCGAACCGGGGCCCGTTACTTCTGTCGCCGTCACCCGAAGACCGGCAGAGCCCGTTCGCGAGCCAACGCGTTCATTCCTCGTTGAATCGTGTCCTGAACTTCGTGGTACTTGCGGTCGACGTAATCGACATCGTCGGCGCGCTCCGGGTCAGTCGCGACCTCCACAGCGGGCATGAACCGCGTCCTGATCTTGGCCGGCAGCGGAAATTGCGGGAGTGCGGCCGGGGCGATCCCCCAGGGCAGCGAAATGGCGATGGGAAAGACTTTCAGCCGCAACATCTTATCGAGACGTAAGAACCGCGACAGTTTGTCGCCGCGAATCAGCACCGGCATCGCGTCGGCGCCGCCGACGGTCGCGATCGGCACGATCGGCACTCCGGCGCGGATCGCCATCTTCACAAAACCTTTCCGGCCGGCCAGATTGGCCTGGTCGCGTTCGCGCCACGGGCGCAACGAGTCCACTTCGCCGCCGGGCCACAGTGCCACGTCGTGTCCTTCGGCCAGCGCCGTTGCGATGGCGTCCGGCGCCGCGGGCAACACTCCCATGCAGCGGAAGTACCGGCCGATACCTGGGATGGCCATCAGCGCGTCGTGCGCGGTGCCGTGCAGCGGTCGCTCCGAACCGAATCGGCGCCACCACTGCACACCGACCGTCCAGGCGTCCCAGACGAACGGCGCGCCGGAGTGGATACCGATCAGCAGCGCCGGCGGCTCGCCGATATTTTCCCAACCGTCGATCTCCATCCGGAACCAATAGTCCACCAGCGCATTCCAGAAGAACTTCGATCGCTGCAGCGTTGTCTCATCCGGTCCGCTGAGATCCCATTCGCCAGCGCGCTCGGCCACCCAGCCGCTCAGCCCCCCGGACTCGGCTTGGCTCTCGCGTCGTTTCTCCATGGCGATGCGCGCCTGTTCAGCCTGTTGTTGGGCTTGCTCGCGCACCTCAGCGGGTCTGTGATCGGTCTCACTCATACCGGTTGTCATACCCGATCGAGCGCTGCGCAACCACGGCGCGACGAATTGGGTGGGATGGTCCGGATCTACCCGGGCCTAACTCACTTGCCGCGGACCCGACGGTTGTGCTTTTTGATTGCCTCGACCAAATCGGACTTGGCCATCCTCGACCGTCCGCGCACATCGAGTCGGCGGGCGATGTCCAGGAGATGTTTCTTGCTGGCGTTGGCGTCGACTCCTTCCGCGGAGGGGGCGTCGTTGTCCGGACCGCCTCCCTCTGCGCGCTTGTCCGAGGGACCCTTGGATTTCTTGGCCTCCCAGTGATCGCCGACTTTCTCGAAACTGTGCTTGAGCGCCGCGTAGGCAACCCGATGGGCCCGCTCCTCGCTGCCGTACTCCTCGGCGGCCGAATCGTGCGTCTTGCTGAAGGTTCGCTGTGCTTTGCCGCTGGATCGTTGCAGCGTGCTGGGCAACTCACCTTGCTTGGGCTGACCGCCCTTGGTTGTTTTCGGCATGCCTACCCCTGGTGATCTGGTGTCGCTATTTTTCGGCGGACTCCTGCGCCATGGCGTACGCGAGCTGCAGGAAGTCGGCGCCGGCCAACGATGCGAGACCGCCCGCGATCAGCCGAGTGAGCCTGGGTGAAAAGACCAGCCCGATGACGAACGCGGTGGCTACCCACACGTCGAGACAGAACGGGCACGTCAGCAACTCCCCCACGCTGTGCCTGAACGTACTGGAATGCCGCGTTTCCTCTTGTAGTTCCGACGGGCCGCCGGTTCCGCGGTAATGCGTGAACGGCGCCCTCAGCGGGCTGGTCACCGAGGCCTTACTCACTGTGCGGGACAGCTTGTGGGTCCCCAATGCCACGGTCACCAAGTCCTGAATCGACCACCGCGCAGGCAGTTTGCGCTCGCTCGCCGCGGCGATGATTGATGCCAGCGCTACCACCGTGGCGTACACGCCCATAGCCCCGACATAACCGCTCAACGGTTGCGGATTGTCTTCCCGATATGCATCGGCTTCTTCTCGCGCACGCTGCGCGATCCGGCTTACTTCGCCCACTGTGGCTCCCTCCGGCCTCCCCGGACCACGACTACCCGCGGCGGACACCGGTCAATCCCGATGCACCAGCGATTAGTTGCACACTCCGAGCAGATCCTTGGGCGCGCGAGGGCCTTCGCCGATCAGCCCAGGTGCGCCGACAGCAGCCAGGCAGGCAGAGACTTACGTCCGTTGCCTTCGTCGCGGAGTTCGTCGGTGGGAAACCCGGGGTGGTTGATGTCACCGAAGTTGCCATGAATCCTGGCCGGGCGGATCTCGTCGATAACCCAGTATTTGGAGACGACATCACGCAGCTCGTCCTCGGTGACCGGGTTCGCGGGACCGCCACTGCCGGTCATGGCGAACACCAGTACGAAGTACGACCCGCCCGGTTTGGCGGCCCGGACGATCGAGCGCTGGTAGCCCTCGCGCAGCTCGACGGGCATCGAATGGAACAGCGTGCTGTCGACGATGGTGTCGAACCGCCCTTCGGTACCGGTCGGATAGCTATTGAAGTCAGTGATGTCGGCGACCTCGAACGACGCGCTGGTCAGGCCCTGCCGGGCGGCCTCCGCGGTGGCCAGCTTGATTGCGGTGGGCGAGGCATCGAGCCCGACAGTGTTGTGGCCCAAAGCGGCAAGATGCATCGACAACGCCGCCTCACCGCAGCCGGCGTCGAGTACATCGCCCTTGATCTTGCCCTGGTCGATGAGGGCCGCGATCTCCGGTTGCGGTTCTCCCAGACTCCACGGCGGCCGAGCGCCCGGGAACTGAGGGGCCTCACCGCGATAGGCGGGATCGAAGTCGAAGTCGAAGTCCTGTGTGTCAGTCATACCTCACATATATCAATCTCGCTGATATATGTCAATATGGTTGACATGAGAGCCACCGAGGACGCGCCGCTGGGATATCTGCTGTTTCAGGTCATGGCTAATCTGCGACCAGAAGTCACCGCCGCGCTGACTCCGTTGAGCCTCACACTTCCCGAATTCGTCTGCATGCGAATGCTTTCCATGAGTCCCGGGTTGTCCAGCGCAGAACTGGCCCGGCTGGGTAATGTCTCGCCGCAGGCGATGAACACGGTGTTGCACAGGCTGGAGAACGCGCAACTGGTGACCCGCCCCGCATCAGTGGCCTCCGGCCGTGCGTTGCCCGCTTCGCTCAGCGCAGACGGTCGGACGTTGCTGAAACGCGCCGAAGCCGCGGTTCGCGACGCCGACGCGAAGGTGATGGCCAAGCTGTCGACGTCGCAGCAACGCGAGTTCAAACGGATGCTGGCGACACTGGGTCCCGACTAGACCTGTTCGTCGATGCGCGCCCACGGTCGGGCGTCTTCGAGTTCGTACGCGAGTTCCAACAACCGCGCCTCGTGCCCGATTGGCGCGGAGAACATCATCCCGACCGGCAACCCGTTGGCAGACAACGCCAACGGCAAAGAGATGGCCGGCTCGCCCGTGACATTGTGCAGCGGTGTGAACGCAACCCAGTTCTGCAGGCGGTCGATGATCTGCTCGAAGTCGGCCATCGGATCGAGGTAACCGATCTGCGGAGTCTCGTCGGCCAGCGTCGGCGTCAGCACCAGGTCGTAGGTGCGGGTCAGGCGGGCCGTGTGCCTGCGCGTACGGGACAGGCGCAGCAGCGCAAGCGGGATGCGATGCAGATTGCGGCGCGCGTGCCGGTCCAGGCCCCGTGACAGGTTGTCCAACCGGGACACGTCGAATTCGTCGAAGGCGCGCTTGTTCTGCTGGATCTGGCCCATCGCCAGCAGACCCCAATACAGTACGAAGTCCGACACGAAACTTTGTGGCACTGGCGGCTTTTCGAGATGGTCGACGCGATGACCGAGTTCTTCGAGCAGCGCGGCGGATTTCATCGTCAGCTCGCGAACCTCGGGGCTGGACTCCCGCAGCAGCGAGCGGGTGACGACGGCGACCCGCAGCCGTCTCGTGCCGGCGTGCCTCACATGGCCGATCGGCGGAAGCTTGGTGGTGGGCCAGATCCGCTCGGCCTCGGCGTAGAACGCCGCGGTGTCACGCACGGATCGAGTGACCACCCCGTTGGCGACCACGCGGATCGGCATCTGGCGGACTTCTTTGTCCAGCGGTAGCCGGCCGCGGGACGGCTTGAGCCCGACGAGTCCGTTGCAGGACGCCGGAATTCGAATCGATCCGCCGCCGTCGTTGGCGTGCGCGATCGGGACAACGCCCGCGGCGACGAAGGCACCGGAACCCGACGACGACGCGCCCGCGGTGTGGTCGGTGTTCCACGGGTTGCGCACCGGTCCGAGCCTGGGGTGCTCGGCCGAGGCACTGAAGCCGTATTCCGACATCTGGGTCTTGCCCAGCGGCGTCAGGCCGGTGGCCAGGTACATCTGGGTGAAATCGCCGTCGGCTTCGGCCGGCCGCGGCGGCCATGCGTCGGTGCCGCGCATCGTCGGCAGTCCCGCGACGTCGACGTTGTCTTTGATGAACGTCGGAACACCGCTGAACAACCCGGCACGAGGCGGTGCCGCAGCTTGGGCCCGGGCGCGCTGGAATGCCTTGTGAGCCAAGCCGTTCAGGGCCGCGTTGACGGCCTCGGTGCGGGCGATCGCCGCCTCGACGACCTCAGCCCGGCTGACGCGGCCGCTCTCGATCGCCTCCGACACACCGACCGCGTCGAGGTGGCCGAGTGCGTCATCACCGAATGCATGCACATGTCGCATTCGGCTGATGCTACTGCTGGCCGACCTCGAACCGGACGAACCGGGTCACCGTGACGCCGGCTTCGTCGAGCAGCGCCTTGACGGTCTTCTTGCTGTCCGAGACCGACGGCTGCTCGAGCAGCACGACGTCCTTGAAGAAGCCGCCCAGGCGGCCTTCGACGATCTTGGGCAGCGCCTGCTCGGGCTTGCCCTCCGCGCGCGAGGTCTCCTCGGCGATGCGCCGCTCACTGGCCACGACATCGTCGGGGACATCGTCCCGAGTCAGGTAGCGGGCCTTCAGCGCGGCGATCTGGAGCGCAGCCGTGTGCGCAGCCTCGGCACTGTCTCCGGTGTATTCGACCAGCACACCGACGCCTGGCGGCAGGTCGGCAGCACGCTTGTGCAGGTACGTCTCGACGGTGCCGTCGAAGTAGGCGACCCGGCGCAGTTCGAGTTTCTCGCCGATCTTGGCGGACAACTCGGCGATCACCTGCTCGACGGACTTGTCGCCGATCTTGGCTGCTTTGAGCGCGTCGATGTCGGTCGCTTTGGCCGCCGCGGCGGCACTGACGATCTCATCGGCGACCTTCTGGAACTCCGCGTTCTTGGCGACGAAGTCGGTCTCGCTGTTGAGCTCGATCAGCGCGCCGTCCTTGGCAGCGACCAACCCCTCGGCGGTGGCGCGTTCGGCACGCTTGCCGACGTCCTTGGCGCCCTTGATCCGCAGCGCCTCGACGGCCTTGTCGAAGTCGCCCTCGCTCTCGGACAGTGCGTTCTTGCAGTCGAGCATGCCGGCGCCGGTCAGCTCACGAAGACGCTTGACGTCGGCAGCGGTGAAGTTGGGCAATGCTCAGCCTTTCCTAGGAAGGGTCAGGGGTTGATTCAGATGCCACCGCGACGGCCTGTTCGGCGGGCGCTGCGGAAGCGGTTGCCGACGCGAGCAGCTCCTGCTCCCACTCGGCCAGCGGCTCGGCGGCGTCGGCTTCGGGCTTGCCGTCGCCGCGGCCGACGCCGGCACGTGCCTGCAGGCCTTCGGCCACCGCCGAGGCGATCACCTTGGTCAGCAGCGCCGCCGAGCGGATCGCGTCGTCATTGCCCGGGATCGGGTAGTTCACCTGGTCGGGGTCGCAGTTGGTGTCCAAGATCGCGATCACCGGGATACCGAGCTTGATGGCCTCCGAGACCGCAAGGTGCTCCTTGTTGGTGTCGACCACCCAGACCGCCGACGGCACCTTCGCCATGTCGCGGATACCGCCGAGGCTGCGCTCCAGCTTGTTCTTCTCGCGGGTCAGCATCAGGATTTCCTTCTTGGTGCGACCCTCGAAGCCACCGGTCTGCTCCATCGCCTCGAGCTCCTTGAGCCGCTGCAGGCGCTTGTGCACGGTTTGGAAGTTGGTGAGCATGCCGCCCAACCAGCGCTGGTTGACGTAGGGCATCCCGACGCGGGTCGCCTCGTCGGCGATCGATTCCTGGGCCTGCTTCTTGGTGCCGACGAACAGCACCGAACCACCGTGGGCGACGGTCTCTTTGACGAACTCGTACGCCTGGTCGATGAAGGTCAGCGTCTGCTGCAGGTCGATGATGTAGATGCCGTTGCGGTCGGTGAAGATGAACCGCTTCATCTTGGGGTTCCAGCGACGGGTCTGATGCCCGAAGTGGGTGCCGCTGTCCAGCAGCTGCTTCATGGTTACTACGGCCATGCTTATGCCTTTGTGTGACGGTTGTCGCCCGGCGACGGGTGAAGCCGGGCCCTGGCGGCTGCTGCGATGCCGGACCCGTCGTTGAACGGGACCGCCCGGCAGGCTGTGCGAACTCCTAGTGAAACGGGAGACGCCATACAGACGCGCGAAGTCAGCTCGTAATACGGGCTGCGCAGAGCAGTTTACACGGTTGGTCCAGGTGCTTTGTCCACAGCGCTGGCTGGCCGGTTCGCATCTGCCGCGGTCAACTGAGCAGGTGCGATGGGCGGTGATGATCTGGGCCCTGATCCTGGCCTGCCCGCTACCGGCCCGCGGCGACGATGTCCGGCTGCAATGGCCGCTGCGGCCGCCACCGGCGGTGACGCGCTCCTTCGATGCTCCCTCGCCGAACTGGACCCGCGGGCATCGGGGCGTGGACTTGCCGGGCAAGCCCGGTCAGCAGGTCTACGCCGCCGGCGACGGCACGGTGGTATACGCCGGAACGCTGGCCGGTCGGCAGCTGGTGTCGCTGGCCCACCCGGGCGGCTTGCACACCAGCTATGAGCCGGTGAGCCCCGGTGTGCGGATCGGGCAGCGGTTGAGCGCGGGGGCGGCGATCGGTGAGCTGCTGGCCGGACATCCCGGCTGCCCAGCGGCGGCCTGCCTGCACTGGGGGGCGATGTGGGGTCCAGCCTCGGGCGCTGACTACGTCGACCCGCTGGGCCTGCTGGCGTCCACACCGATTCGGCTGAAGCCGCTGCACGGGTAGTTACAGGGAACCTGGTCAGGTCGGGGCGCACCGTGTGCCCGCCTCTGAGCGAATTCGTTCGGCCCGACGCCCTAATTTCGCTACGAGGCGGGCACATCGGGTATCGGTCAGGCCCGCGGGTGCGCTTGATCGTGCACGGCGCGCAGCCGCGCGACCGTCACATGGGTATAGAGCTGGGTAGTGGCCAAGCTGGAATGGCCCAGTAGCTCCTGCACGATGCGCAGATCGGCCCCTCCCTCGAGCAGATGCGTCGCAGCGCTGTGCCGCAGACCGTGCGGGCCCATGTCGGGTGCGCCGTCGACGGCGCCGACCGTTTGGTGCACCACGGTGCGCGCTTGCCGCACGTCGAGTCGCCGTCCCCGCGCCCCCAGCAGCAGCGCCGGACCGGAATGCGCAGTGACCAGCTTCGGACGTCCGCCGGTCAGCCACCCCTGCAAGGCGTCCGCCGCCGGCTCTCCGAACGGCACGCTGCGCTGCTTGTTGCCTTTACCCAGCACCCTGAGCAACCGGTGGCCGGTGTCGACGTCGTCGATGTCCAAACCGCACAGCTCGCTGACCCGAATACCGGTGGCGTACAACAACTCGACGATCAAACGATCCCGCAAGGCCATCGGATCCCCTTGCTGCGAACCGGATTTGGCGGCCGACATGGCGGCGAGAGCCTGGTCTTGCCGCAACACCGCCGGCAGCGCCCGTCGCGCCTTGGGCACCTGCAAGCGGGTCGCGGGGTCGCCGGCCAGCAGACCCCGTCGCGTCGCCCACGCGGTGAACGTCTTGACCGCCGAGGTGCGCCGCGCCAGCGTCGTGCGGGCGGCCCCAGCACCGGCCCCGGCGGCCAGCCACGATCTCAGGATCGGCAGGCTCAGCCCCTGCAGGCCGCTGCCGGGGGCGCGCTCGCCGAGGAACGCGAACAACGACCGCAGGTCGCCCCGGTATGCCCGGCGGGTGTGCGCCGAGCGAAGGCACTGCAGCTCCAAATAGTTGTCGAACTCGTCGAGGATGGCCTCCACTACCTCACGGTCGCAGAGACGAGCGCCATGACTCAGGTGACGCGCCGCAGCGTGTCCGGAGTGAGATCTTTCAGCGTCGGGTAGCCGTCGACGGCCATCGTCAGGTCGGCTTCGGCCAACAGCGAACGCAGGACGTGCACAATGCCGTCGACGCCGCCGAGCGCCAGGCCGTAGGCGTAGGGCCGCCCGACACCGACCGCGGTTGCACCGAGCGCCAACGCTTTGACCACGTCAGCGCCGCTGCGGATGCCGGAGTCGAACAGCACCGGTAACCCGTCGGCGGCTTCCACCACTGCCGGCAGACAGTCCAGCGCGGGCACTCCCCCGTTGGCCTGGCGGCCGCCATGGTTGGAGCAGTAGATCCCGTCGACGCCACCGTCTTTGGCGCGACGCGCGTCATCGGGGTGACAGATGCCCTTCACGATCAGCGGCAGCGTGGTCAGCGAGCGCAGCCACGGCAGGTCGTCCCACGTCAACGGGTTACCGAAGATCGAGACCCAGCGCAGTATGGCGCCTTGCGGATTCTCCTCCGGGCTTTGCGCCAGGCTGGCCCGGAACACCGGGTCGCTGGTGTAGTTGCTCAGACACTTGCCGCGCAGCTGCGGAAAATTCGAGGTGCTCAGGTCACGCGGGCGCCAGCCGGTCACCCAGGTGTCGAGGGTGACCACGATCGCTTTGAAGCCGGCGGCCTCAGCCCGGTGCACCAGGCTGGCGGCCAGCTCCCGGTCGGTCGGGGTGTAGAGCTGGAAAAACCCGGGTGTATCGCCGAATTCGGCGGCGACATCTTCGAGCGGATCCTGGCTCAGCGTCGACATCATCATCGGGACGCCGGTGCGGGCGGCAGCCCGCGCGGTGGCCAGGTCGCCGTGATCGTCCTGGGCGCACAGGCCGATCACCCCGATCGGCGCCATGAACAGTGGGCTGGGCAATGTCAGCCCGAACAGGTCGACCGACAGATCGCGCTGCGCGGCGCCGACGAACATCCGCGGGATCAGACCCCATTGCCGAAAGACCTCGGCGTTGCCCCGCTGGGTGCCCTCGTCACCCGCCCCGCCGGCGACATACGACCAGATGCCCGGTGGCAGAGCCTTTTCGGCCTTGGCTTCCAATTCCGCGAAAATCATCGGAAAGGACGGCGCCACTCCGCCCAGACCTTGGAAATAGATCTCGTTCTGGTAGTCGCCGAATGCCATGCCATGAGCATGCCAGCCGGCGGTCGGCGCTGACGAGGCCCTACTGACCCCCGGCCTCAGCTGCGGCGAGTTCCTTCTTCCATTGCCGGAACGTCTCTTCGGTGCGACCGCGACGCCAGTATCCCGAGATAGACGCCCATTTCGCGTCGACACCACGCTCTTTGCGGATGTACGGCCGCAGGTTGTGCATGACGGCCTGGGCCTCGCCGTGCACGAAGGCATGCACCTGCCCGGGCAGCCAGAAGGCGGTCTTGACGGCTTCGACCAGTGGCGCGTTGTCGCCGGCCCGATCCCCCCCGACCAGGTCTGCCCGACCACCGCGGTACAACCAGTTGATCTGGGCGCCTTCGGGGGCGGTCAGCAAAATTTCGTCTTCGGGTTCGGCGATCTCGATGAACACCCGGGCAATTGCGTTGGCGGGCAACGACTCCAAGGCGACGCTGATGGCGGGTAGGGCGGTCTCATCACCTGCCAGCAGGTGCCAGTCGGCCGACGGATCCGGGGCGTAGCCCCCGCTGGGGCCCATCACATACATCGGCTGCCCGGGCTGCGCCGTCGCGGCCCACGGCCCGGCGGTCCCGTGGTCACCGTGCACCGCGATGTCGACGACGAGTTCACCGGCCGCCGGGTCCGCGCGCCGAACCGTGATCGTCCTCACCACCGGTTTCTTGACGGCCGGCAGATCGGCGAAGGAGTCCAGCGTCAACGGGTGCGGCAAGGCGGCCACGTCGACGTCGTCGGCCACGAAAACCAGTTTGACGTACGAGTCGGTGAACTCGCTGGGAGTGAAGGTGTCGAAGCCCTTGCCTCCCAAGATAACTCGAACCATGTGTGACATGAGTTCTTCGGTGCGCACTACTTCAAACGTGTGCACTGGTCGACCAGACACCTGATTCCTTTCCTTGGCACTGACCCTTCCGACTATAGAGGCGCTGCGGGTTACGCCGGTCGCCTACGACTTGCGCACGAGTCGCCAGCTGCCGTCGTGACGCTCGACCAGGCCGGCGATCTCCAGCATGGCCAGCGGCGCAAGGATCCGCGCCGGCTCTACCGCAGTGGCGATGGCGATCTCGTCGACCGTGGCAGTCCCGCGTCCGGGCAGCGCCTCGTACACCCGGCGCTCCTCCTCGCTCAGCGCGTCAAGCGGGCTCGTGGGGCTGGGTTGCTCTGCGCCCAGCTCGCCGATCCGGCCCACCAACTCCACGACGTCCTCGGCGCGGGTGATGACTTCAGCCCCGGTGCGCAGCAGCGCATGACATCCGCTCGACGCCGAGGACGTGATGGGGCCCGGTACCGCACCGACGACTCTGCCCAACGCGCGGGCCCAGGCAGCGGTGTTGGCGGCACCGCTGCGTAACCCGGCCTCGACCACGACGGACGCCCCGCCGAACGCGGCCACCAACCGATTACGGGTCAGGAACCGGTGCCGGGCCGGACGGATCCCAGGCGGATATTCGGTGACCAGCAACCCGTCGGTGGCGATGCGATGCAAGAGCGCGGAATGCCCTGCGGGATAAGGAATATCGATACCACCTGCCAGCACTGCCACAGTCAGGCCATCGACGGACAGCACCCCGCGGTGCGCCGCCCCGTCGATGCCGTACGCACCGCCGGAAATCACCGCGACGTCGCGCTCGGCCAACCCGACTGCCAGGTCGGTGGCCACGTGCTCGCCGTAGCTGGTCGCCGCGCGGGTCCCGACGACGGCGGCCGCCCGCTGCGCGACATCGTCGAGCCGCGCCGGCCCGAGCACCCACAACACCAGCGGCAGACTGCCCTGTGGTTTCGCGGCGACCGCGCCGCCGCCGAAGGCACTGAACGCCAGCGCGGGCCATTCGTCGTCGTCGGGCGTGACCAGTCGGCCACCGCGACGAGCTAGCAGTCCGACATCTTCAGCAGCGCGGTCTATTTCACGCCTCGCTGCGGTGCGCCGGGCCAGGGCGTCGTCGACATGACCGCGACGCACCCGATCGGACGCTTCGACCGGGCCGACCCGGGCCACCAGCGCGGTGAGCTCGGCGCACGGCGGCTCGACGACCCGCGACAGGTAGGCCCATGCCCGCTGCGTCGTGTCGGTCATCAGGACGTCCCCACCTGACGAAAGCTCAGTGCAGTGGCCACTTCGTCACGCCCCGGGGACGTGCGGCCGGCCAGGTCGGTCAACGTCCACGCGACTCGCAGCGTCTTATCGAGCCCGCGGATACTCAACAGCCCGCGATCCAACGCCGTACGCAGCGGCTCCATCGCAGCGTTGCCCGGGCGGAACCGGCGCCGTAGCAGTGTTCCGCTCACCTCGGCGTTGGTTCGAAAACCGTGCTCTCGCCAGCGCTGCGCCGCCGCATCACGGGCGACCGTGACCCGGTGACGGACCTGACCCGTCGACTCCGCTTCGGCGGTCGCAAACACACTCATACGCACCGGGTGCATCTGCACCCGCAAGTCGACCCGATCGAGCAGCGGCCCGGACAGCCGGCCGAGATAGCGCCGTTTGACCGCGGCTGCGCAGATGCAATCTTGGGGGTCAGCCGGCGCGCAGGGACAAGGGTTGGCCGCCAGCACAAGTTGAAAGCGGGCGGGATAACACGCCACCCCATCGCGGCGGGCAAGACGTATCTCCCCCTCCTCCAACGGTGTTCGCAATGCCTCCAACGCGCTGACGCGGATTTCGGCGCATTCGTCCAGAAACAGCACCCCGCGGTGCGCCCGGCTCACCGCGCCCGGCCGCGCCATTCCCGAACCGCCGCCCACGAGTGCGGCGACGCTGGAGCTGTGATGCGGCGCCACGAACGGCGGCCGGGTGATCAGCGGCGTAGCGTCCGAGAGCAGACCGGCCACCGAATGAATTGCGGTGACTTCGAGCGACTCGCCGTCCGACAACGGTGGCAGTAGCCCGGGAAGGCGTTGCGCCAGCATGGTTTTCCCTACACCGGGTGGCCCGGTCAGCATCAGGTGATGAGATCCGGCGGCGGCGACCTCGACGGCGAAACGCGCCTGGGCCTGACCGACCACGTCCGCCAGGTCCGCGGGCGGCTCCGCCTCGGCAACTGACCCGCTGATCGGCTCGTCGAGGCGCGTCGATCCATTGAGCCAACCCAGCAACTGCGCCAGCGTGCGCACGCCCCAGACCTCGACGCCGTCGACCAGCGTGGCTTCGGGGAGGTTCTCCACCGGAACCACCGCGAGTCCCCAGCCGGCGCCCTTGGCCGCAAGCACCGCCGGCAGCACCCCACGCACCGGGCGGACCCGTCCGTCCAACGCCAGCTCGCCGAGCACGACGGCGGTTTCCAGTTGTCGCCACGGCGTTTTGCGCTGCGCTGACAACACCGCTGCCGCCATTGCCAGGTCGTAGACCGATCCCATTTTCGGCAGCGTTGCCGGCGACAGCGCCAGCGTCAGGCGCGACATCGGCCACTTGTTGTTGCAGTTCGTGATTGCGGCGCGGACGCGGTCACGTGACTCCTGCAACGCGGCGTCGGGCAGACCCACCAGGTGCACGCCGGGCAGGCCAGAGGTGATGTCGGCTTCGATTTCGACGATCCGGCCGTCGAGTCCCAGCACCGCGACCGAGAACGCGCGGCCGAGCGCCATCAGCCCACACCCTGCAGGTGCGTGAGCTCCGGGGTGCGCCGCCGGCCGATCCGCACGCCGATCACATCGATACGCAGTGCCGCCCAGCGCTGGTCCTGCGTGGCCAGCCAGATGCCGGCCAGGCGACGCAGGCGGCGGGCCTTCTGCACGGTCACCGCCTCCGCCAGGCCGCCGAAGCCGTCCCCGGTGCGGGTTTTAACCTCGGCGAACACCACCGCGTCGGCGACCGGGTCGACGGCGATCAGATCCAGTTCGCCGTAGCGGCACCGCCAGTTACGGGCCACGATCTGCAGCCCGAGTCCGGTCAGGTGATCGGCCGCCAGCCGCTCGCCGAGCGCCCCGAGTTCGGCTCGCGTCAACATCGTCATGCCGCCACCTTGTTGCAGGATGCCGACGCGAATATCCGCCGGGGACCGATCACCGCCGAACAACGGCCGGTTATCCCCAGTTACGTAGTAATCCCCAATGAAGGCGCGCGCCGCATTGAACTGGCATTCAACCGTCATTAGCATCGCGTTCAGGCGATGAAGCTCGCCGTTGACCGCCGTACCGGCTGACGGCTTCTGCCCGACCGCACTGGGCTAGAAGGCGGGGTGGTAACCGTGGGTCCACTTTCGCTGTTTCGCGGCCCTTTCAAGCAATTCGCTTGCTGGCGTGGGTATTCGCGTCGTCATTCACCTGTTGATGTCCACCGAGAGGAACCCCGATGTCATACGTCACCACTGCGCCCGAGGCCCTGAGCGCCACCGCTGCCAACCTGGCCGGCATCGGCGCCACGATGAGCGCGCAGAACTCTGCTGCCGCTGCGCCCACGACGGGTGTGGTGCCGGCCGCCGCCGACCAGGTCTCAGCTCTAGCGGCCGCCCAATTCGCCGTTCACGCACAGATGTACCAGGCAATCAGCGCCCAAGCCGAAGCGATCCATCAGCAGCTGGTGAGCACGCTGGAGAGCAACGCAACGTCGTACGCGGCCACTGAAGCCGCGAACGCCATGACGGCTTGTTGAGGCGGGACGACATCATGGATTTCGCGATGCTGGCGCCGGAGGTCAACTCCGCACGCATCTATGCCGGCCCCGGTGCGGGTCCGATGTTGGCGGCGGCCTCGGCGTGGGACGCCCTGGCCGCCGAACTGCAGTCCAGCGCAGCGTCGTACGGTGCGGCGATTTCCGAACTGACCGGTGGCCCGTGGCTGGGCGCCTCGTCGGCCGAGATGACGGCCGCGACCCTGCCGTACCTGGATTGGATGACCACCGCTGCCGAGCAAGCGGAACAAACCGCCACGCAGGCCCGGGCGGCGGCAGCAGCCTACGAGACGGCGTTCGCGATGACGGTGCCGCCGGTGGTGATCGCGGCAAACCGGAGTCTGCTGGCGACGCTGATCGCCACCAATGTGCTCGGGCAGAACACCGCGGCCATCGCGGCCACCGAAGTGCACTACGCCGAGATGTGGGCCCAGGACGCCACCGCGATGTACGGCTACGCAGGTTCGGCGGCGGCGGCGTCGACACTGACGCCGTTCGCCTCGCCGCCACCCACGACGAATCCGGCCGGAGGGATTCAGCAAGCGGCCGCCGCGGCCCAGTCAGTCGTGTCGAACGGCTCGCGGGCGCTCACCGTGATCCCGCAGGCGTTGCAGGGGCTCGCGGCCGCGGCGACACCGGCGCAAGTGGACCCGACGGCCCTGCTGCCACTGCTGACCGTGCCGTTTAGTGCGACCGCCGCAACCATTGGAACGGTGGGCATAACGGTATCCCTGACGTCGTTGGGCACGACGGTGCGCGGCCTGCTGATCAACGCCGACCGCGACTACGACAACGGCAAAGGTCCGTTCACCGGCAACGGCCCGGGCGGGACGATGCTGCCGCAGTGGATCATCAACGGCACCGGCGGCATCGGCGCACCCTCGGACGCGGTTCCTGACTCCGAGGCGGCGGCCGGGCTCGGCCAGGCAAACAAGGTCGGCCGGCTGTCGGTGCCGTCGTCGTGGACGGTTGCGGCACCGGAGATCCGTCCGGCCGCCTACACACTTCCGATCACCGAAGCCGCCGCGGCGCCGGAGGTGGCCGGTGCCGGCAACCTGTTCAGCAGCATGGGCTTGGCCGGCGCGGCGGGCGGGGCGGTCGGCAGCACCGCGTCCGCGGGCCGCGGTAATGAGCGGGTGCGGACCACGTCGCGGCCGAGTCCGACGGCACCCCAAAAGCCACCCCAGGAGGCGGTCGCCGCCATCGCCACCGAACTGCAAGAACTCGCCACCCGGGCACAATCGCTGTTGAGCAAGTTGGCCGACTCAGGACTGCTGACCACCGAGGAGGTCACCGAGCAGAAGCGGCGCTTCCTGAGCTGACGCCTTTAGGGTGTGCTCAGGGGAGGTGCGGTTGTGAATCCGGCGGGCTTCGGCGTCCTGTTGCTCTGTGGACCGCTGGCAATCATCGCCGGGGTGTGGTTGGCCGATCGGGTCGGCGTGCCCTATCCCGTTCTGCTGGTGGTGGTCGGCGCCGTTCTCGCCGAGCTGCCGGGGGTCAAAGTCCCGCAACTGGCACCCGAGATCGTCTTCTACGTATTCTTGCCGCCGCTACTGTATTACGCCGCGTATTTCATTGCGCCCGATGATCTTCGGGCCAGTGCCCGACCAATCGGCCTGCTGTCGGTGGGTCTGGTTGTGGTCACGACTGCCACCGTCGCCGGTGTTTTGCTGGGCATCGTCGGCGTGCCCGTCGCGGTCGCTCTGCTGGCCGGTGCAGTCGTGGCACCCACCGACGCGGTCGCGGCGACCTCGGTTTTCAAACGGTTGGACGTGCCGGAGCGGCTGGCGACGATCGTGGAGGGCGAAGGTCTGACGAACGACGGCACCGCCTTGGTGCTCTACACCTGTGCGGTCGGCACCGTGATGGCCGGGGCCGTCCGCCCCGGTCCGCTGATCGTGACGCTGCTGGTCGCCCCGGCCGGTGGCGCCGCGCTGGGTCTGGCCGTCGGCTGGGTCGCGGTCTGGGTACGGCGCCGAATCGACCACTCGCTGCTGGAGATCACCCTTTCGTTGGTGACGCCGTATCTCACCTACGTGCTCGCTGAGGGCGCCCACCTGTCCGGTGTCCTGGCCACCGTGACCGCCGGCGTGTACATCGGTTCCCATCTCAGCGCCATCTTCGCTCCCCGCGCGCGACTGCAGGCTTTCGCGTTTCTCGACGTCTTGGTGTTCTTACTCAACGCCGTGTTGTTCACCCTGGTCGGCATGCAGCTTGTGCGGTCACTGCACTGGGTGCCGGGGATACCCGCGGCCCGGGTGGTGGCGGTGATAGCGGCTGTCATCGCTGTCGTCATTGCGTCAAGGGTGGTGTGGATGCTGTCAGGCCCGGTCAGTGCCCGACTATTCCGCCGGGCGACCGAGGCGCCGGTATGGCGGGAGCGCGTGGTGGTCGCGTGGGCGGGCATGCGGGGAGGCTTGTCACTGGCAGCCGCATTGGCCATTCCCCTGCGCCTGGCCGACGGAACGCCGTTTCCCGACCGCGACCTGGTCATCGTGGTCGCCGCCTCGGTGATTGTGGCCAGCCTGCTCATCCAGGGGACCAGCCTGCCCTGGCTGCTACGGCGGCTCGAACTGCGGTCTGAGGATTTCGGCAGCGCGGAGAACAAAGCGAGGCTGAAGGCGGCCCACGCCGCTTTGGAGTGGCTCGACGACCCACACCACGTGGAGTCAGCGGACGAGGCCACCCAGTCAGCTCGCTCCCTCTACGAGGCGAAAGTTCGCCGCCTGGAGCTCAGTCCACCTGGCGACGACGAGTCCGACGAGGCACAGGAGCTGCAGCGGTATCGCAGTCTGAGGCTGAAATTGATCACCGTTGAACGGTCGGTGCTGATGTCGCTGAGACGCGACGGGCGGATCAACGCCACGGTGTTACGCGCCATCGAGCGCGACCTCGACCTCGAAGAGGCCAGACACAGCGGCTCCTGATCACCGCGGCGTCAATCCTTTGACCACGACATCATCGTGCGTCGCGTGCGTCGCTTCTTTCGCCGAACGGGCCGTCGCCGTGGCTTGCGCGATTCGGGAGCCGACGTCGTAAGCGACGATCTGCGCGGTCGCTCCTTCGACCCGGCTGATCGCGCCGGCCATCTTGTCGGCAGTGCGGTCATGGAGCAGCCGGCCCACCAGCGGGGCATACGTGCGACGCGGCAGCAACACGGTGACCTTGGTGGCTGGATCGTCTTCGATCTCGCGGATCACCAGCTGCTGTGCCGCCCGACTGAGGTTGCGGTCCGGGCATTCGAGCATCTGCAGCGGGATCTCGTCCTCGAAATGCTCCCAGCGTTCCCGCAGCCGCACCGCGTGGCGGGTATCGATGATGAAGTGCACGGCGGTCAGCTTGTCCGCGTGCAGGCCGCTTGCGTAGTGCAGAGCCTCGATCGTCGCGAAGTCGAAGTGATCCACCAAGACGAAGATCCGATGGCTCGGGTGCCTGACCACCTCTTGAGGCTCGGTCAGCTGCATCTCCAAAACCGAGTTCTCACTGCGGTATTGGCGGTTGAGCCGCATCAACGCGAACACCAGTATCGGAAACACCACGATGACCAACCAGGCGCCTTCGGTGAACTTCGCGATCGCGAAGATCAGCACCACCGTCGTCGACAAGATCGCCGCGGACAAGTTGATGATCAGCTTGCGGCGCCAACCGGGATCGCGATGGCTGAGGTGGTATTTCGTCATGCCGTAACCGCAGATCGAGAAGCCCATGAAGACGCCCATGGCGTACAGCGGCACGACCGCATCGACTGAGCCGTTGGTAACCACAACCAGGATGGTGGATGCCACGGTCAGGACGAGGATGGCGTTGGAGAACACCAGCCGATGGCCGCGTTTCATCATCGGGCGGGGCAGGAAACTGTCCTCGGCGACGAAGCTGGTCAACGCCGGGAAACCGTTGAAGCTGGTGTTGGCGCCGAAGAAAAGGATCGCCGCGCTCGCCGCCTGCAACAGCACGAACAGGATCTGCCCGACGGGCCCGCCGCCGAAAACCGCTCGGGCGATCTCGGACAGCATCGACGGGTATCCGGCGGCGTACGGGGTGGCGTGGGTGACGTGGGCCAGCCAAATCACGCCAAACAGCAGGAACCCGAGCAGACAGGCCATCATGGTCAGCGCCTTGCGGGCGTTGGGGCCCTGCGGCTGGCGGAAAACATTGACCGCGTCGGCGATCGCCTCGACCCCGGTCAACGATGTGCCACCGTTGGCGAACGAGCGCAGCAGCACCAAGATGGTGGCGCCCATGACGAACCCGTTGCCTTGATGAACCGGCACTGCCCCGGCGATGTGCTCCGGGTCGTACTTCGTCAAGTGCCCGAAGACTTCGCGAATCACACCGGTCACGATCAATGTCGTCATCATCGTGGCGAAGGCATACACGGGAACGGCGAAGAGCCGGCCGGCCTCCTTCATGCCGCGAAGATTGCCGAACGAGAGCAGCAACAACGCTCCCACGGTGATCTCCAGGTGGTACGGGCCCAGACTGGGTACCGCGGAGACCACCGCTACCGTGCCCGCCGAGCACTGGATGGCCACCGTCACCACATAGTCGATCAGTAGAGCCGCTGAGGAGAGTTGCGCGATCTTCGGTCCGAAGTTCGCGCGCGCCACCACATACGAGCCGCCGCGCTGCGTGTAAACCATCACCACCTGCCGGTACGACGCAGTCACCAACGCCAAGATCAGCAGGATGACGCCCGCGAGCGGCAGGATCAGCGTGAATGCCGCCAACCCCGCGGCAGGTAGCAGTTCGATGAGGATCTGCTCAGGACCATAGGCGGTCGACGAGACAGCGTCGGGCGAAAGAGCGCCTAGCGCAATAGGATTCGATAGGCTCTCATGCTCGAGATCCTCGTTGATCAGCGGCTTACCCAGGAAAAAACGCTTCCACGCATCGGTGAAAGTCGACGGGGCCCTGTGCTCGTCTGCCAGCTCTACCACGGTGATGCTCTTCCCCGCCCTCACGGTAAAATTTTTACGCAATACTTACGCTCGTGAAGGGTAGCGGCTCTGCTGGTACTTGGCAGAACCAAGTACCTGGCACCGGCGGTTATTCACAGCCAATTACCAGCTCAGAGGCTCTTGTCGGACCGGCGAACCGTCACAACGTCGGCCCGGTAG
>JAVHWH010000257.1:0-9256 GCA_032159915.1 Mycobacterium sp. | reverse complement strand
TCTCGTGATTGCTATTCCCGTCGATCACGACCCAGCTCGCCACTCCCTTGGTGACCAGGTTGATCTCCCACGCGCTGGGGTGCCAGTGCGGTTCGCGAATACCGCCGGGCTGCAACGTGATCAGCTGAATGCTGGCCTCTTGGCCGGCGAGGATCGGAAAATTCTGTTCATGCGCCTGCCGTTGGGAGCCGCCGTCGTAGGAGGCTGCGGACTGGGCGCTGAGTTGGAAAAGATGCGATCGCGAGGTGATCGTCTCAGCAGGTATGCGGGGATCACCGAAGCGCTCCGCGTCATCAGTCATTGCATTCTCCGTGGCTCGTTGTGCGCCGCTGTCTTTGTTGCTAGTGCCGCCGCAGAATGACGATCGCCTTATCGATTTGCTTGAAGGAGTCAAAGGTCTTCTGGGGGACGCCGAAGACGGCGGACAGGACGCGAGGCGGCAGCTTGCTGATCGATTCACCGATGCCGATGTTGTCCTTGGCTTCGGGCGCGCTGGTGTTCTGCACGATGACGATCTTCATGTCGTCGGTGCCGCGGTTTTCGAAGTAGTGGAACGAACCCTGGGGCGCAAACACCACGTCGCCCACCTTCTGGTCGAAACTCTCGTGGTTGCCGTTGCCGTCCACCAGGGCCCAGCTGGCAACACCTTTGGTGACGATGTTGATCTCCCACGCGCTCGGGTGCCAGTGCGGTTCTCTGATACCACCGGGTTGCAGCGTGAGCGAAACTACGCTGGCAGCCTGACCTTTTAGAATCGGGAAGGTCTCTTCGTCTGCCTGCCGGAACGAGCCGCCGTCGAAGGTGCTCAGGGGCTGGGCACCGAGATGGAACAGATGCGATTGCGAGGTGGTCGTTTCGGCGGGTATGCGGGGATCACCGAAGCGGGCCGCGTCATCAGCCAGCGACACGTCCTTGTCGGTGCGATATCCGGACACCAGATGATCGACGCCCACGCCGGTCGCGGCTGCCGCGCCGGCCAGGCCCGCTCCACCTAGGACTTTGCGACGGTTGATCGACACTTGCTGAAATTACCCCAGGGGTCAGGTCTGGGCCAGGGCATGCTGCGCCGCTAGGGGTCGATGTGGGCTGGCGGCGTTGCCACCACGGGATCGGCCTCCTTCGGTGGGTTACCAGGGCTCATCGTGTAGCAGTCGACCTCGGCCGGGTTTAACGCGCCTCGTGGGTAGTAGGTCAGGCACCGCTCCCACATGCCGTCGGTGTCGACGGGGCTGTCACACATCTGCGCCATCGGGTGCGCCGCCCATCCGGGATCCAGGCATCCTGCGCTGGCCGGGCCCGCCGCGGCGGTCAGTCCGGCGGTCGCCAGCACGGCTCCCATAGCAGCGATCAGATAGCGCTTGATCATCCTGGCCTCCACAGCGGTGTACCGCTCACTCGTCGACATGCGTCGGTGGGTCATTAAACGACAGTTACGCCCCGGACGGGGGGTCGATAGTCGCCTGATCGCGGGAGCGGCATGATGAGATCGGGATGGACGCTGAGTCTGACAAGGGTCGACATCAAGAAGGGCCGGATGTGACGCGCCTGCTGATCGCCAACCGCGGTGAGATCGCGCTCCGAATCATCCGCACCGCAACCGAGTTGGAGCTCGGCACGGTCGCGGTGTACGCCGAGGACGATGCTGACAGCCCGCACGTGCACGCGGCCGACGAAGCAATCGGCCTCGTCGGCGCCGGGCCGGCCGCCTACCTGGACCACGCGGCGATTCTGGCGGCGGCCAAGAATTCCGGTGCCGACCTCATTCATCCGGGTTACGGGTTCCTCAGTGAACAATCCGAGTTCGCGCGGGCGTGCGCGAGCGCGGGGTTCACGTTCGTCGGGCCGGACGCCGCCACCCTGGACCTGTTCGGGAACAAGTCGTCGGCCCGGCGGGCGGCGACGGCGGCCGGCGGGCCGGTCCTGCCCGCGACCGACGGGCCGAGCAGCATCGACGACATTCGCGACTTCGCAGCGGGCCTGGGCGGCCCGGTCGTGATCAAGGCGCTTTCCGGCGGCGGCGGTCGCGGCATGCGGATCGTCGAGAGCGTTGAGCAGATTGACGACGCGTATCGGCAGTGTGCCGCCGAGGCCGCACTGGGGTTCGGCGATCCGGCGCTGTTCGCTGAGGCGCATCTGGCGCACGCGCGTCACATCGAAGTGCAGGTCGTCGCAACGTCAGGTCGTGCACTCGCGCTGGGCGACCGCGACTGCAGCATTCAGCGGCGCCACCAGAAGTTGGTCGAAGTCGCACCCGCACAGGCTATTTCGCTGGCATTGCGCCGTGATTTGCACCGGGCCGCCGCCCGGCTCTGTGCACAGGCCGACTACCGCGGCATCGCCACGGTCGAGTTCCTGGTGACCGGAGAAGAGTTCGTGTTCCTTGAAGTCAACCCTCGTATCCAAGTGGAGCACACGGTGACCGAAGAGGTCACCGGCGTCGACCTGGTCGCGGTGCAGTTACGGATCGCCCAGGGAGCGGCGTTCCATCAGTTGAGGTTGCCGGCCGGCGTGACGGCCGCCGGTGACGAGGTGGTCGGCGCGCTGGCCGCGGTGCGCGGTATCGCGATTCAGACTCGGGTCAACATGGAAACGATGGATGCCGACGGGTCGGTGTTTCCGACGGCGGGCACCCTTGCGGCGTTCTCGCCACCGAGCGGGCCCGGAGTGCGGGTGGACACCTTCGGCCGTGCCGGGCTGACGCCCAGCCCCCGCTATGACTCGTTGCTGGCCAAGGTGATCACCCGGGTCCGCGGATCGTCGTATGGCGCGGCGCTGCGTAAAGCGCAAACCGCACTGGACGAATTCAGCATCGAAGGGATTCGCACCAACATCGGACTTCTCCAGAAGATCCTGTCGCACAGCCTGATTAAGACAGGCTCTGTCACCACAAGCTTCGTCGACGAGAACCTGCCCGCTTTTGCCGGTGACGTGCAATCGTGGCGCCAGGAGGCCAGGCTTGCGCCGCCGGAGCTGTATCCCGGTGAGGAGGTGTTGCGCGCTCAACTGGCCGGCACCGTGATCGAGGTTGCAGCCGAAGGGGCCGAGTTCGCCGCCGGCGCGCAGCTGGCGGTGCTGGAAGCAATGAAAATGCAGCATGTGCTGGCCGCGCCCGATGCGGTGCGAGCGGTCCGGATTCTGGTGGCGCCCGGTCAAGTGGTCGGCACAGGTGACCCACTGCTGGTGTTCAGCCGCAGCGGCGAGAGCGGGGGAGCTGGCGACGCTGACCGCGTGCCGGACCTTGACCGGGATCGTGCTGACCTCGACGAGGTCCGCCGGCGTCATCTGCTCACCCTGGATGAGGGACGCCCGGCGGCGATCACCAAGCGGCACAACCAGAATCGGCGCACGGCCCGGGAAAACATCGACGACCTGGTCGACTCGGGCAGCTTCACGGAGTACGGAGCGCTGGCGGTGGCCGCGCAGCGCAGTCGGCGCTCCGAGGAGGACCTGATTGCGAACACCCCGGCCGACGGCCTGATCGCCGGGATCGCCAGGGTCGGCGGCGCCGAGGTGGCGGTGCTGTCCTACGACTACACCGTGCTCGCCGGTACGCAAGGCATGCGCAACCACGCCAAAACCGATCGGGTTTTCGACCTCGCCGCTCGCCGAAAGCTGCCGGTCGTGCTGTTCGCCGAGGGTGGCGGTGGCCGGCCCGGTGACACCGATGTCGCGACCGTCGCCGGTCTCGACGTCCCGACGTTCCGATCGCTGGGCGCACTCAGCGGCCACGTGCCGCTGGTGTCGATCGTGTCGGGACGTTGTTTTGCCGGTAATGCCGCGCTGGCGGGCACCTGTGACGTGATCATCGCAACCCCGGACGCGAACATCGGCATGGGCGGCCCGGCGATGATCGAAGGAGGTGGGCTGGGCCGGTACCGACCCGAAGACATCGGGCCCATCGATGTGCAGCGGCGCAACGGCGTGGTCGGGTTGGCCGCCCGCGACGAGGCGCATGCCGTGGCGCTGGCCAAGCAGTACCTGTCCTATTTCCAGGGCAGACAAGGTGATTGGGAGGCACCCGATCCGCGCCGGGCACGACATGTGGTGCCGGAGAACCGGTTACGCGCCTACGACGTCCACCATGCGATCGAGTCGGTCGTCGACGTCGGTTCGATTCTGGAGCTGCGGGCAGATTACGGGGTCGGCGCGATCACTGCCCTGGTCCGCGTCGAAGGTGTGCCGTTCGGATTGCTGGCCAACAGCAGCCATCACCTTGGAGGTGCTATCGACGCCGAGGCCGCCGACAAGATGGCCGACTTCCTGACGCTCTGCGAATCGGCTGAGTTGCCGATCATCTCGCTCTGCGATACGCCGGGCTTCATGGTGGGCCCCGACGCCGAAGTCGACGCGGCGGTTCGGCGTTTCAGCCGGCTGTTCATCATCGGTGCTCGACTGACCGTGCCGTTCGGCATGGTCATCCTGCGTAAGGGGTACGGCTTGGGGGCAATGGCGATGGCCGGCGGCTCTTTTCACGCCCCGGAGTTCACTGTTGCCTGGCCGACCGGGGAGATCGGCGGCATGGGCCTCGAGGGTGCGGTTCGGCTGGGGTTCAGCAAGGAGTTGGCTGCCATCGCCGACCCGGCCGAACGCCAGAAGCTGTTCGACACGTTGGTCGAGGCCGCCTACCAGCATGGCAAAGCGCTCACCTCGGCCACCACGTTTGAACTCGATGACGTGATCGACCCGGCGGATACCCGGCGCTGGATCATCAGGCTGCTGTGCAGAAAAGCCCCGATCATTGACGGAGCTGACATCAACCAAGAAGGGGGGCGCTTGTGAAAGTTGCCGACAAGGTCGCCATCGTCACCGGCGGCGGCAACGGCATCGGGGCCGCGCTGTCCGCGAAGCTGGCGCAATTGGATGCCCGGATTGTCGTCGCCGACCTCGATGGCGACGCCGCCCAGGCGGTGGCGGACGCCATCAACGCCGAGCGGCCCGGGGTGGCCGTCGCGGCTGGTGGCGACGTCTCCGACACCGCGAACATCCAGCGTTTGATCACGTTGGCGGACAAAGAATTCGGACCCGTCGACCTGTATTTCGCCAACGCGGGAATCACCGGCGTCTCCGGTTTGGAGGTCACCGACGACGAATGGGACCAGTCCCTCGATGTGAACCTGCGGGCGCACATCCGCGCCGCGCAGCTGCTGGTCCCCGGCTGGGTGGAACGCGGCGAGGGCTACTTCGTCAGCACCGCATCGGCGGCCGGACTGCTCACCCAACTCGGTTCGGCCACCTACTCGGTGACCAAGCACGCCGCAGTCGGCTTCGCCGAGTGGCTGAACATCACCTTCGGCGACCAGGGCGTGCGGGTCAGCTGCCTCTGCCCGATGGGCGTGAACACCAAACTGCTCTATTCGCCAGGCGAATCCGACGATCCACTGGCCCGGCTCGCCACTCGCGCCGTCACCTCAGCGGGCGACGTGATCGAGCCGGCCGACGTCGCCGAGATCGTGCTCGCTGCGATCGACGAGGAGCGCTTCCTGATCCTTCCGCACCCGGCCGTGCTGGAGATGTACCGGCACAAAGCCACCGACTATGACCGTTGGCTGCGCGGCATGCGTCGCTACCAGCGCAGCTTGATGGAGGCACTATGACCGCAACCAATTTCGACGGCCGCACCGCGATCATCACCGGAGGGTCCCGGGGAATCGGGCTCGCGATCGCGCAACGGCTGGCCCTCGGTGGGGCGAATATCGTGCTCACCTCACGCAAGCAGGAAAGCGCCGATGCCGCGGCTGAGCAAGTCGGTGGCAACACCATCGGTGTTGCCGCACACGCGGTCGACGAGGACGCCGCTCGGCATTGCGTGGACGTGACCCTCGACCGTTTCGGACGCATCGACATCCTGGTCAACAACGCCGGCACCAATCCGGCGTACGGCCCGCTGATCGAGCAGGACCATGCCCGCTTCACCAAGACGTTCGACGTCAATCTCTGGGCGCCGCTGCTATGGACGTCGCTGGCCGCCAAAGCCTGGATGCGGGAGCACGGCGGGGCGGTGGTCAACACCGCGTCCATCGGGGGCCTGCATCAGGCGCCCAACATGGGCATGTACAACGCCACCAAAGCGGCGCTGATCCATGTCACCAAGCAACTGGCACTGGAGCTTTCGCCGAAGGTGCGGGTCAATGCGATCGCCCCGGGCGTGGTGCGCACCAAGCTCGCCGAAGCGCTGTGGAAGGAGCACGAAGATCTGGTGTCGGGGGGAACGGCGCTGGGACGTATCGGCGAGCCGCCCGACGTGGCGGCCGCGGTCGCTTTCCTGGTCTCCGACGAGTCGAGCTGGATCACCGGCGAGACCATGGTGATCGACGGCGGCCGGCTGCTCGGTGATCCAGCGGGCTTCCGATGAGCGCACAGGATCTGCACGCACGGGTAGGGGCATTGCTCGACGAACACGACCCGGCGCACACCGACCCGCACGAATTCCTGGCCGCGCAGTTCGACGCCGGACTGGCCTGGGTGTACTTCCCCGTCGGCTCCGGTGGGCTGGGCCTCTCGCGCAGTTTTCAGGCGCAGGTCGAAGGCGAGCTGACCGCCGCTGGTGCGCCGCCGGGTGGTGGCGGCGCCCGCAACGGCATCGGGATGGGCATGGCCGCGCCGACCATCGCGGCGTTCGGCTCCGACGAGCAGCGACCAAACTTTCTGCGGCCGTTGTTCACTGGCGAACATGTCTACTGCCAGTTGTTTAGCGAACCGGGTGCGGGTTCCGATCTGGCCGGCGTGGCCACCCGGGCGGTCCGTGACGGTGATGACTGGATCGTCAACGGGCAGAAGGTATGGACGTCGAGCGCGCAGAACGCGCAGCGGGCGATTCTTTTGGCCCGGACCGACCCGACCGTGCCCAAGCATCAGGGTCTGACCTACTTCGTCCTCGACATGACCGATCCCGGCGTCGATGTACGGCCGCTACGGCAGATCACCGGTGAAGCCGAATTCAATGAAGTGTTCCTCACCGACGTACGAGTGCCCGACGCCAACCGCCTGGGTGCCGAGGGTGCTGGCTGGAAGGTCGCCACCACCACGCTGAACAACGAGCGGGTGGCCATCGGTTCGATGGCCGGCGGCACGCGGGAAAGCGGGATCATCGGCAAGGTCGCCGAGGCTTGGCGGGCGCAACCGGCATTGCGCAACGCCGCGATGCACGACGAGCTGATGAGGCTGTGGGTGGACGCCGAAGTCGCGCGTCTGACCGGTCTTCGGCTGCGCCAGCGACTGGCGGTCGGACAGCCCGGGCCCGAAGGCGCCGGCATGAAGGTGACGTTTGCCCGGCTGGCGCAGGCCATTTCGGGCTTCGAGATTGAGCTGCACCCCGAAGACGGCCTGCAGTATGACGATTGGACGATGCGGCAACCCGAAGGAGTCGACTTCATCGGGCGTGACCCCGGATACCGCTACCTACGAGCCAAGGGCAACTCGATCGAGGGCGGCACATCGGAGATACTGCGCAACACGATCGCCGAGCGCATTCTCGGACTGCCGCCGGAGCACCGGGTCGATAAGGACGTGGCTTTCAAGGATCTGGACAAGTGAGCACGGTGAGCGATCTGTTGTATTCCGACACCGAGGAAGCGTTACGCGACAGCGTGCGGCGGCTGTTCGCCGACCGGTGCCCACCCGAGGCGGTTACATCGCTCTACGACACTGCACCGCAGGACTTCTCCGGCGTCTGGCGCACACTGGCCGCCGAACTCGGAATGGCCGGACTCCTGGTACCCGAGGAACTCGGCGGCGCGGGTGCAACCGCCCGGGAGGCAGCGGTGGTGATGGAGGAGATCGGTCGCGCTATGGCGCCGGTGCCCTATCTGTCCAGCGCGGTCGTGGCCACCGTCGCACTGTTGACGGCGGGGGACACCGACACGGTGCAAGGCTTGGCGGCAGGGTCGCTCACCGCTGCGCTGGCGGTGCCGCTGCCCACTGCGCCCGGTGACCCGATCACCGCAGTCAGCGCCGACCGCGGTGGTCTCACCGGCCGGATCACCAGCGTGGTCGGGGTCGGTGAGGCCGACGTGCTGCTGGTTCCGGTCACCGGTCCAGACGGGCTGGAACTGCACACCGTCGCCCGCGACGCGGCGGGACTGGACGTGTCACCGGTGCTGAGTCTCGACATGACCAGACCGCTTGCGAACCTGGTGTTCTCCGGTGCGGCCTCATCGCGGGTAGGTTCCGCGCCGGCCGACGCCGGGGTGGCGGCGGCTCTGGAAGCCGGTACGGCGTTGCTCGCATCCGAGCAACTCGGCATCGCGCAGTGGTGTTTCGAGACCACGCTGGGATATGTCAAGCAGCGCAAGCAGTTCGGCCGGGCGATCGGCTCGTATCAGGCCATCAAGCATCGGCTGGCCGACCTGTGGATCGAACTCAACTCCGCCGCGGCGGCGGCCCGATACGCCGCGGACACCTGCGCCCGGAACGATGCCGACGCGACGATCGCGGCGGCCGTTGCGCAGGCCTACTGCAGCGCTGCCGCCGTGCACGCCGCCGAGGAATGCGTCCAATTACACGGCGGGCTGGGCATGACGTGGGAGTATCCCGCGCATCTCTATTTGAAGCGGGCCAAAAGCGATCAGTTGGCGTTCGGCACCACCTACCGCCACCGCGCACGGTTGGCCGGGCTGGTGGATCTGCCGGCATCGTAAGGAGTAACACATGGACAAGCGCACGCTCGGTGGCAATCTCGAGGTCTCCGCAATTGGGTTGGGTTGCATGGGAATGAGCCGAGGCTTCGGACCGTCCGGACCCAAAGCCGAGATGATCGCGGTGATCCGGGGCGCGGTGGAGCGCGGCGTCACGTTCTTCGACACCGCGGAAGCCTACGGAGACAACGAAGAACTCGTCGGTGAGGCCCTCGCACCGTTCGCCGATCAGGTGGTGATCGCGACGAAGTTCGGCTTCGCCTTCGCCGCCGACGGCAACATCGCCGGGCTGAACAGCCGGCCCGAGCACATCAAAGAGGTTGCCGACAACTCGCTGCGCCGTCTGGGTGTGGAGACCATCGACCTGCTCTACCAACACCGCGTCGACCCCGAGGTTCCCATCGAAGACGTCGCCGGAACGGCCAAAGAACTGATCGACAGCGGCAAGGTGAAGCACTTTGGGATGTCGGAAGCATCAGCGCATACCATTCGCCGAGCACACGCCGTGCAGCCGGTGACTGCGCTCCAGAGCGAATATTCGCTGTGGTGGCGCGAACCCGAGTCATCGGAGACCGGCGTGCTGTCAACACTGTCCGAACTCGGGATCGGCTTTGTGCCCTACA
>JAVHWH010000254.1:0-4758 GCA_032159915.1 Mycobacterium sp. | reverse complement strand
GACCCGCGCGGTCTGACGCTCACCGGTGGCCTGCCCTATTTCGGCGGACCTGGCAACAGCTATTCGCTGCACGGTATCGCCGAGACCGTGGCCGCCATGCGCGATAAGGCAGGCTCGTTCGGGCTCGTCGGCGCCAATGGCGGTGTGATGAGCAAGTATTCGGTGGGTGTGTACTCGACGCAGCCCGGCGAGTGGGCCGGCGACCGTAGCAAGGAGTTGCAGCAGGACATCGCTGCACTGTCGAAGGTGCGCGTCACCCGAAACGCCAACGGCGCCGGCGTCATCGAGACCTACTCCGTGCGGTACGACTGGCCGACGACGACCGGTGTCGTCATCGGGCGGCTCGACGACGACGGCTCGCGGTTCATGGCGCTCACCGAGGACGAGGATCTGGTGGCGTTGATGACCGATGGCGACCCGTTGGGTGCCGGCATCACCGTGAAGTCGACCGACGAGGGCATCAACCGGGCTGCACTCGGCTAGCTCGCCGGCCGCCCCGTCAGCGCAGCGACCAAGCCCTCGCAATCTTCGACGGTCACGCTGAGCGCCGAGTGGTCGCGCAGCCCGAGCACGCGGTGAATGCGTGGCTCGAAATGGATGCACACACCCCGGGTCGCGGTGGTGCCGAACGTCAGCCCGTCGTCGGCGAGCGACAGCCGCGCGCCCACCGCCGTCCACCACCGGTAGGGACCGGTGATATGCGCGTCCTGAATCTGAGACAGCGGCGCCTCGACCCGGAATGGCCCGTAGCGGACGATCAACCGGCCGTCGTCGGTCACCGTGACACCTTGAGTGCTCGGCCACGCCCGAAAGGCAAGCCACAGCGGAGCCAGCCGGGCCTCGTAGCGGAACGGGAAGTGCCGGCCCTGCTGGTCGCCAGCTGTCACGATGCGCCTCCCGTTGGTGTCAGCGGCTAGACCGCTGCGGCCAGCTTGCCCGCCAACCGCTCGACATAGGCGGCCACCTCATCTTCGGACTTGTCGGGCAGTCCGAACAACACCTCGGTGACGCCGATGTCGGCCCAGTGCGCCAGCTTCTCCGGAATCGGCTTGAAGTCCAGCGCCACGATCTGCGGGGCGCCGTCGCGGCCGGCGGCGGCCCAGGTGTCGTGCAGCCGCTTCACCGGCTCATCGATGTCGAAGTCGCGGGGTGTGGTGATCCAGCCGTCGGCGCTGCGCGCGATCCAGGCGAAGTTCTTCTCGGTGCCGGCTGCACCGACCAGCACCGGAATATGCGACTGCACCGGCTTGGGCCATGCCCAGCTTGGGCCGAAGTTGACGAACTCGCCCTGGTAGGAGGCTTCTTCTTCGGTCCACAGCGCCCGCATCGCTTCGATGTATTCGCGCAGCATCGTGCGACGACGCCCGGGTGGCACGCCGTGATCGGCGAGTTCGTCGGTGTTCCAGCCGAACCCGACACCCAGGCTGACGCGTCCGCCCGAGAGGTGGTCGAGCGTCGCAATCGACTTCGCCAGCGTGATCGGGTCGTGTTCGACCGGCAGCGCCACTGCGGTAGACAGCCGGACCCGTGACGTGACCGCGCACGCCGCGCCGAGGCTCACCCAGGGATCCAGCGTGCGCATGTAGCGGTCGTCGGGCAGCGATTCGTCACCGGTGGTCGGATGCGCGGCCTGGCGCTTGACCGGAATGTGGGTGTGCTCGGGCACATAGAACGTCTGGAACCCGTGGTTGTCGGCCAGAGTGGCCGCCGCTGCCGGGGAGATTCCGCGATCGCTGGTGAACAGCACAAGCCCGTAGTCCATGGGTGAATTAGAACGTGTTCCAATCTTGCGGGCAACTACCGGGGGTGGTACCGCGTGAACGAGGTGTGCACCGACGTCGTGTCCGGGGTGCGCTAGCGTTGATGATCGGCTCGCGTCGCAAAGCCCGCGCAGGCCGCCGCCACGGCGTTGGCCCAGTATTTCCGGGTAGCCTCGCGGAAGCGGCGCGCGGGAGTAACCAGCGCCGCACGACAGTGGCGCCGCAACCGCATCGGAAGGCACAGGAGAAGTCATGACCTACCCGCCCGGCAATCCCGGATATCCGCCCGCGCAGTCGCCCGGTTCCTACGGGGCTCCCGCCGCATCGTCGTTCGGGAAGTCCGAGAACGCCGACAGCAATCTCAAGCACTACCTGACCATCGGGGTCGCGGTCCTCGGTGTGCTGGCGTACCTGGCGAGTTACTTCCCGATGGTCTCGCGCGTCCTGCCCAACGGCGACGAGGTGGTCGAGAAGGGCAGCACCCTGCCGATCGACCTGGTCCTGCTGGCCGGTCTGTTGGCCGCAGTGAACCTCTTGCCGAAGGCCAGGAGCATCCTTCGGACGGTGACCGCAGTATCGGTGCTGGGTACGTTGCTGCTGATCGAGGACACCATCGACGCCTCGAACCGCGGCGCGGGATTGTGGATCGCGGTGACGGCCGCTGTCGTGCAGGCCGGCGCGTCCATCGGTGCGCTGTTGCTGGACGCGGGTGTGATCACCGCGCCGGCTCCTCGCCCCAAGTACGACCAGTACTACGGCCAGTACGGCGGCTACTACGGCCAGCAGCAAGCCCCCTACCAGCAGTCCGGCTATGGCGCGCAGTACGGCGGCTACCAGTCTGGCCAGAACACCGGCGGCTTCGCCGCGCAGACGGGCCCGCAGCCCAGCTCGGCCCAGTCCCAGCACGGATCGCCCACCCCACCAACGGGTTTCCCGAGCTTCAGCCCGCCCCCGTCGTCCGGCTCCGGCACGCCGGGTCAGGGTAATGCCGGCGACCAGGGCGGTTCGGGCCAAGGCCAGCAACACTCCTATGGCTCGGGTCAGCAGCCGCAGGCGCCGTCCTCGCCGTCGGGCCCGTCACAGCCGTCCTGACGGTCGGCGAGCGGGCGCGGGGGGTCGCCACCCAGAGTGGCCCATGGCGATCGATAGCGCGGCGTAGCCGGGCGCGGCGGGTCGCCACCCAGACCGCTGCTGTGTAACGTCCTCAAACCGTGACGCCGGACAGCCGAACCCCGGGCGCCTACCAGGCCCGCGACCTTCTTCGGGTTGCGTTCGGCCCTGCCGTGGTGGCCCTGGTGGTCATCGCCGCGGTGGTCCTGCTGCAGTTGGTGATCGCCAACAGCGACTTGACCGGCGCTCTGGGTGCGATCGCCAGCATGTGGCTGGGCGTACACCAGGTGCCGATCTCCATCGGTGGCCGCGAGCTGGGCGTGATGCCGCTGCTGCCGGTGCTGTTGATGGTGTGGGGAACTGCGCGCACCAGCGCCCATGCCACCAGGACGACGGCATCGTGGTTTGTCGTCCGATGGATCGTCGCCTCGGCCCTGGGTGGGCCGCTGCTGATCGCGGCTATCTCGCTGGCAATCATCCACGACGCGGCATCGGTCATCACCGAACTGCAGACTCCCAGCGCACTACGGGCCTTCACCAGCGTGCTGGTCGTGCATTTGATCGGCGCATCGATCGGGGTCGGGTCGCGCGTCGGCCGCCGAGCGCTCGCCGCGTCGCCGCTGCCGGCTTGGCTGCCCGATTCGCTGCGTGCCGCGGTGGCCGGCGTCCTGGCGCTGCTCGGACTGTCGGGGCTGGTGGCGGCCTGCTCGCTGGTCGTGCACTGGGCCACGATGCAGGACTTGTACGGCATCACCAACTCGATATTCGGGCAGTTCAGCCTGACGCTGCTGTCGGTGCTCTATGTGCCGAACGTCATCGTGGCGACTGCCGCGATGGCGGTGGGATCCAGCGCGCACCTGGGATTCGCCACCTTCAGCTCGTTCACCGTGTTCGGCGGGGACGTCCCCGCCCTTCCGGTGCTGGCCGCAGCCCCGCACCCGCCGCTGGGGCCGGTGTGGGTCGCGTTGCTCATCGTCGGAGCATCCTCGGGAGTCGCGCTCGGCCAGCAGTGTGCGCGACGGCCATTGCCGCTATCGGATGCGATGGCGAACGTCGGAATCGCCGCGTTCCTGGCGGCGCTGACGCTGTCATTGCTCGGCTACGCCGGCAGCGGCCAGCTGGGTAACTTCGGCGGCGTCGGAATCGACCAGAGCACTTTCGGTTTCGCCATCTTCCTGTGGTTCACCGCCATCGGCGCGCTGACGGTCGTGCTGGCCGGCGGCATCAGGCGCCGCCCACGCACACCCAAGCCGGCCCCCCTCGCGCCACCGCCGGCCGAGCCGCCGGTGCTTGCCGACCCGACGGCCGACTTCGACGCCGACGACGCCGGGGTGCATTTGGAGGCCCAGGACACCTCAGCCGTCGATCTGCCCTCAGAGGACGACCGCTAGGCTCCCCCTGTGCAGCAACGGTTCCGCGTGCCACCCAGCGCACCGGCACGATTGGTGGTGCTGGCATCGGGCACCGGTTCGCTGTTGGCCTCGCTGCTGGACGCCGCGGTCGATGACTACCCGGCCAGGGTGGTCGCCGTCGGTGTGGATCGCGACTGCGCGGCCGTCGACATCGCGGCTGCCGCATCGCTGCCGTCGTTCCGGGTGCGGCTGGCCGACTACCCGAATCGCGACAGCTGGGACGCCGCGCTGACCGAGGCCACTGCCGAGCATTCACCTGATCTCGTCGTTTCGGCCGGATTCATGAAGATCCTTGGGCCGCAATTTCTTTCGAAGTTCGAGGGCCGAACGCTCAATACCCACCCGGCTCTGCTGCCGGCATTCCCGGGCGCGCACGGGGTGGCCGATGCGCTGGCCCACGGCGTCAAAGTCACCGGGTGCACGGTGCACCTGGTGGACGCCGGCACCGACACCGGGCCGATACTTGCCCAGCAGGC
>JAVHWH010000250.1:0-23398 GCA_032159915.1 Mycobacterium sp. | reverse complement strand
CGGCGCCGGTCCTGATTACCGAGCAGCAAATTGCGCTCGCCACGGCGGCGGCTCTGCGGCCGCGCCCGGAGCCCCGGCACCGGTGGGTAGCGGCACGCCATCTTCTGCTTGAAGCCTTCCATTCGGCCCGGGTGCCCTCGCCGCAACGTGGCTCCGCGAAGGGCCACGACTACCCGAAGCGCTACGGCTTCCTGGAAGACGCCTGTCTCGCACGAGAGATGTCTCACCTCTAGGCCGGCCGGGAGAGGCCTCGGCCGGGAAGTAGGAACCCTGCTCCACCTGATTGGAATCCCAGGGAAACCCCTGTATCGACGCGAGGTCTCTAGCTCTTAGTTTCAGCTCAGCTTTACAACACTTGTTACTCAGCAAAGTCAGAGCTGTTCTAGGAGGAGCAATGCAAAAAACACTTCGACCTCACGCCGCCGCCGGCGTCGCGCTGGCCGCCGCAAGCCTCGTGGTCGTCGCGCCACTGGCGGCGCAAGTCATTCAAGGGCCGACGGCGCCTAACGCGACTGCGGCAGTCGAATTGGCCGCCGGCGAAACCGATCTTCTTCAGGGCCTGGATTCAACTGGTCTACTGGCCGAGCTCCAGGCAACGGGTCTGCCCCAGCTGATCGGCGGCAATTTCGATTTCACCACTGTCGATGGCGTGCAGAACTACGTGAACGACGCCAGCACGTGGCTTCTTTCGAACGGTCAAACCGCGGTCAATTGGGGCGAAACGATCGACCCGCTGATCTCGCCGGCCGGCATCTCGGGTTTCGGCGGCTGGCTGAGCGATGAGTATGGGCTTTTCAGCCCGATGCTGGCCCCGGACTGGGATCCAGCGACATGGCTTGCGGGCGTTTACCCGGATGACCCAGGTGCATTTTTCCAGCCCATGGCTGACTTCAACCTCGGTTGGCTCTACTCTCTGTTGGGCGCTCCGGAGGAGGCGACCGCTCCGCTGAACCAACTGTTGGACCTCGAGTCAAGCCTTATCAGTGGTGACATCAATGAGCTGCTGGTCGCGCTGGTCGCGCCAGTTGGCCTAACCGAGCAGGTGCTGGCCGGCAATCTAGATCTGCAGGACCCCGCCACGCTTCTCGCGTTGGAAACGGGGACATGGACCGATTTCGTGCAGCCCACCGTGGACAGCTTGAATGGTTCGATCCAAACGATCACCGATACTCTGCAGGCTCTCGACATGGGCGGTCTGCTGGGCACGCTCTTCTGACGACTCGCACACTCAGCGGGCATCCTTGCGGGACGGGCGATTCTCGCAAGGATGCCCGCTTGCCTGCCTGACCGATAGGGCAGGATCAGCAGACATGGATCAGGTATGGGTCAACCGGGCGGTCAGCGCGGAGGCTGCGGTCACTGGTCGGCATCTGAAGAAGCTGTGGGCGCTGCCCGGGACCCAACTCGGCGTGGTGGCGTGGCCGCCGGCCCGCCGCGACCGATGGTTCGGCGGCTGGCATTACTGGTGGCAGGCGCACCTGCTGGACTGCCTCATCGACGCCGAGCTCCGTGATCCACAGCCCGAGCGGCGCATCAAGATCAAGCGGCAGATTCGCGGGCATCGACTGCGCAACAACGGGTCCTGGGTCAACAGCTACTACGACGACATGGCCTGGTTGGCACTTGCGCTGGAGCGCGCGTCGCGGATCGCGGGAGTGGACCGTTCACACGCACTGCGCAAGCTCAACGATCAACTGGTCAACGCGTGGGTTCCCGAAGACGGCGGCGGCATCCCGTGGCGCAAACAGGACCAGTTCTTCAACGCCCCGGCCAACGGCCCGGCCGGTATCTTCCTGACGCGCTACGGCGACCGATTGCGGCGCGCGCAACAGATGGCGGACTGGATTGACGAGACGCTGATCGATCCGGAGACGCACCTGGTGTTCGACGGGATCAAGGCGGGTTCGCTGGTTCGGGCGCAGTACACCTACTGCCAGGGCGTGGTGCTCGGACTGGAAACCGAGTTGGCCGCCCGCACGCACGACGACCGGCACGCACCCCGGGTCCATCGCCTGGTGGCCGCCGTCGCCGAGCACATGGCGCCGGGCGGGGTGCTGCGCGGTTCCGGCGGGGGCGACGGCGGCCTGTTCGCCGGCATCACCGCCCGATATCTGGCTTTCGTCGCCACCACGCTGCCCGGCAATGCCGCCGAGGACGTCAGCGCCCGGGCGACAGCCGGTGAGATCGTGCTCTCCTCGGCGCAAGCGGCCTGGGACAACCGCCAGTCAGTGGAGGGGCTGCCGCTGTTCGGCCCGTCCTGGGACCAGACGGCCGAGCTGCCGACGGCCGGCGGGCAGGAGGCCCAGTTCGTCGGCGGCGCGGTGGACGGCTCGGAGATTCCCGAGCGCGACCTGTCCGTGCAGCTTTCCGGGTGGGCGCTGATGGAAGCCGCCCACGCCGTCGCTGCCTATGAAGGGATCAGCAATGAGTAAGGTCCACGCCGATGCCGAGTCGGCGCTGCAGGGCTTACTGAAGGACGGAATCACCATCGCCGCAGGCGGTTTCGGTCTGTGCGGTATTCCGGAGAACCTGATCCAAGCGCTGGTCGACAGCGGCGTCAAAGGTCTCACCATCGTCGGAAACAACGCCGGGGTCGACGATTTCGGCATGGGCCTGCTGCTCAAGGCCCGTCAAGTCGACAAGGTGATCGCCTCCTACGTGGGCGAGAATAAGGAGTTCGAGCGGCAGGTGTTGGCCGGAGAGCTGGACCTGGTGCTGACGCCGCAGGGGACTCTGGCCGAGAAGCTCCGTGCCGGCGGCGCAGGCATCCCCGGCTTCTACACCCGTACGGCGTTCGGCACCAACCTCGCCGACGGTAAAGACACCCGCGTCTTCAACGGCACGGAATACGTTCTGGAGGAAGGTATTTGCGCCGACGTGGCCATCGTCAAGGCGTGGAAAGGCGATAAGGCCGGCAACCTCATCTACCGCAAGACGGCCCGCAACTTCAACCCGATGATCGCCACCTGCGGCACGGTGACCATCGCCGAGGTGGAAGAACTCGTCGAGGTCGGTGAGCTGGATCCCGACCTGGTCCACACCCCCGGCATCTACGTCGACCGGATCATCGAAGGCCCCGCCTACCAGAAGCGCATCGAATTCCGCACCACCAGTGGCGGCGCAACGCTGAAGACTGACAGCCCGATCCGCGAGCGAATGGCCCGACGTGCCGCCCAGGAACTTCGCGACGGCTACTACGTCAACCTCGGCATCGGCATTCCGACGTTGGTAGCCAACTACATTCCCGACGGAATCAAGGTGACGCTGCAGTCCGAGAACGGTCTGCTCGGCATCGGCGCCTACCCGACCGAGGACGCCGTCGACCCCGACCTGGTCAACGCCGGCAAACAGACCGTCACCAGCCTGCCGGGATCGAGCTTCTTCAGTAGCGCCGACTCGTTCGCGATGATCCGCGGCGGCCACATCGACCTGTCGATCCTGGGCGGCCTCGAGGTGGCCGAAAACGGTGACCTGGCCAACTGGATGGTGCCGGGCAAAATGGTCAAAGGTCCCGGCGGCGCAATGGATCTGGTGTCCGGCGTCAAACGGGTGATCGTCGTGATGGATCACACCGCCAAGGACGGCAGCCCCAAGATCCTCAAGCAGTGCTCGCTGCCCGTCACTGGCAGAGCCGTAGTCGACATGGTCATCACCGACTTGTGCGTCTTCGACGTCGAACCCGACCGGGGCCTGACTCTGATCGAACTGCATCCCGGGGTCACCGTCGCCGAGGTCCGCGCCAAGACCGGATGCGATTTCAACGTCGCCGTCTGAGACCGCCGTATGGTGGAAACCATGACCAGCCGACGCAACGTCCTGCTCGGTGCCGTGTTCGGTGTGCTCGCCGGCGCAGGCGCGTGGAGCGCGGTGACCGCGACCGGGGCTCCCAGCGCACCGATGAAGACGTTCGACGTCACCCACACCGACGCCGAATGGCGCCAGCTGCTCTCGCCGGCGGCATACGACGTGTTGCGCAACGGCGGCACCGAGCGGCCGTACAGCAGCCCGCTCAACGACGAACACCGCTCCGGCACCTTCGGGTGCGCCGGCTGCGGCCAGGCCCTGTTCTCCTCCAGTACCAAGTTCGACAGCGGAACCGGCTGGCCCAGCTTTTACAAAGCCTTGGACGGCGCGGTCGTCGAACGCCAGGACAACAGCGCCTTGATGTCGCGCACCGAAGTGCTCTGCAACCGGTGCGGCGGGCACCTCGGCCACGTCTTCGACGACGGCCCAGCACCGACCGGACTGCGCTACTGCATGAATGGCGTGGCGATGGGTTTTCGCGCGGTTTAGCTATTGGTCCCCGACGGTCAGCCGGTTTTGGTCGTCCTTGGCGGCGCGACGGCGTTTCAGATACGCCCGCCCGGTGGCAATGAAAGCCGGCAGCATCGACACGAACAGGATGCCCAGGACGATCTTTTCCAGGTTTTGGTGGATAAACGGCACATTGCCCAGGAAGTAGCCGGCAACCGTGACGCCACCGCCCCACAGCACACCGCCGACGACGTCGAAGGCCAGGTACACCGGGTAGCGCATGTAGGACACGCCGGCGACGACCGGCGTGAAGGTCCGCACGAACGGCATGAAGCGGGCAAGGATGATCGCCGCGGGTCCGTACTTCTCGAAGAAGGCATGCGACTCGGTGACGTGGTGCTGCTTGAAGAAGCGCGAGTCTTCCTTCTTGAACAGCGCGGGCCCGATCCGGCGGCCGATGAAGTAGCCGGTCTGGTCGCCCAGGATGGCGGTCAGCGCCACGGCCGGGGCCAGTACCCAGATGTCGAGCGTGCCGTGCGCGGCCAGCAGACCCCCGGTGAACAGCAGCGACTCGCCGGGTAGCAGCGGAAAAAGGAGACCGGTTTCGACGAAGACGATGGCCAGGATCGTCGGCAGTACGGCCGATGCGAACAGTCCCTGCGGACCGATCCAGTACATCGGGTCGAGGATGTTGGGCAGCGCCACTACGGCTGCTGCTGCGGAATTCACGGTGTTCAAGATACCGGCGCATCGGACCGGCTTTTACCAGGCGCGTCCGGGTTGGCCTGCGACCGTCGGACGCCTGTTGCGATACTGGTGGTCAACCGGGCTCAGCGCGACACCTGCTCAGGAGGAAACCTCATGCCGATCGCGACGCCAGACGTCTACGCCGAGATGCTGCGACGTGCCAAGGAGAACGAGTACGCCTTCCCGGCGATCAACTGCACCTCGTCGGAGACCGTCAATGCCGCATTGAAGGGATTCGCCGACGCGGGCAGTGACGGCATCATCCAATTCTCTACTGGCGGTGCGGAATTCGCGTCCGGTCTCGGGGTCAAGGACATGGTTACCGGCGCGGTGGCGTTGGCTGAGTTCGCTCACGTGGTGGCGGACAAGTACCCGATCAACGTGGCACTGCACACCGATCACTGCCCCAAGGACAAGCTGGACACCTACGTGCGACCGTTGCTGGCCCTCTCGGCCGAGCGGGTGGCCGCCGGCCACAACCCGCTGTTCCAGTCGCACATGTGGGACGGTTCGGCGGTGCCGATCGACGAGAACCTGGAGATCGCGCAGGAACTGCTGAAGCAGGCGGCCGCCGCCAAGATCGTGTTGGAGATCGAGATCGGCGTCGTGGGCGGCGAGGAAGACGGCGTCGAGGCCGAGATCAACGACAAGCTCTACACCACCCCCGAGGACTTCGAGAAGACCATCGATGCCCTGGGCCACGGCGAGCACGGCCATTACCTGCTGGCCGCGACGTTCGGCAACGTCCACGGTGTCTACAAGCCGGGCAACGTCAAGCTCCGCCCCGACATCCTGGCTCAGGGGCAGAAGGTCGCCACGGCCAAGTTGGGCCTGCCCGAGGGCGCCAAGCCGTTCGACTTCGTCTTCCACGGCGGATCGGGCTCGCTGAAGTCCGAGATCGAAGAGGCGCTGCGCTACGGGGTGGTGAAGATGAACGTTGACACCGACGCCCAATACGCGTTCACCCGCCCGGTCGCGGCGCACATGTTCACCAACTACGACGGCGTGCTGAAGGTCGACGGCGAGGTGGGCAATAAGAAGGCCTACGACCCGCGCAGCTATCTCAAGAAGGCGGAGGCGTCGATGACCGAGCGGGTCATCGAAGCGTGCACCGACCTGCACTGCGAGGGCAAGTCTGTCACCGGGTGACGGCGACGAACCTCATCAGCCGCACAAGCCACCAGCGCCACTGGTCTGAGGGGACTCGCTTTTTTCGTTTTCGCACCATATGCGATATCACCACCCGCTGATATCGCATGCGGCAACGATTCCGGAAAAGAGTGGTCCCCACCTGAGGTTACTGGTGTGACATGTGGTGGCACAGGGGCTGGCCCGCTGCCCGGCGACAGCGAATTAGCCTCAGCCAGTGCTGGATTCGCAGATCTTCCACTGGTCGTCGCGGTACTGCAGATCGAAGCTGCGAGTCGAACGGGTCTGCGGCGCGTACGCCATGAACGCGGTGACGTTGGCTTCGGCGTGGTCGCCGTCGACGACCACCTGGTCGACGTCGGCGACCACCGGATACTGCTTCGCCGCCGCGACGCGGTGGTAGGTGTCGCTCCACTCCCGCTGGTTGTAGTTGACGTAGTCGTCGCGCATGCTCCCGCAGGTGAGGCTGCGCAGTTTGGTCAGATCGCCGGTTTGCACCGCGGCGTCGAAGCTTTGAATCGTGTTGCGAACCTGGTCTTCCTGTGACGCGTTGGCGTTCCTGCCGTTGCGGGTCAACAGCACGGTGCCCAGGACTGCAATCGCAGCCAGCGCCAGGATGATCAAGATCAATGCCAGCACCCAACCCCAGCTGCGTTGACCTGACGGCCGGAACTTGGCACCCAGACGAGGCGGAATCATCTGTGGCGTAGCCGTTCTCACGACAGGTGAGTCAATCGCGGTCGTCCTGCCATGGGTGAACACTTCGGTGGCGGGATCGCTGGCCGCGTTGATGATCGCGGTTTCCTTGGCATCGAAACCCGGCGCGGTGAAGCGACGTTCACCTGGCTGAAAGTGGGGGACCGGCGGCAGTTGTTCCAATCCGGCCGGATCGATCACTTCGGTGGCCGGGTCCGCTGCGCGCGGGCTCTCGGTCGTCTTTTCGTCGGCACCGGCTGCGGGTTCGACAGCGGTGTCAGACTCGGATGGCACCGGATCGCCGGCGGCGCCTGGCTCGGCCGAGTCCGAGGTGTTGTCGCGGTCAGACCCTGATGGATTGGGCATAGGCGCAGCTGTCCTCTTCGGTTTCGAAATACCGCTAGAAGCTTAGCGACCCGACGGCGGTCCCGGCGTCGCGGCGTCGCCGTCGCACGGCACAATGGCGACATGACGCCGATGCACGATTTGCTGGGACCGAATCCGACTCTGTTGCCCGGTGACCCGGATGCCGAGGCCCAACTGGCCGCCGGTGACAAACCCACCGCCGTCGCCGCGGCACACCCGTCGGCGTCGGTCGCCTGGGCGGCATTGGCCGAGGATGCGCTGGCCGACGACAAGGTGATCACCGCCTACGCCTACGCGCGCACGGGTTATCACCGCGGCCTGGATCAGTTGCGCCGCAACGGGTGGAAGGGCTTTGGCCCGGTCCCGTTCTCGCATGAGCCGAACCGGGGTTTTCTGCGTTGCGTGGCGGCGCTGGCCCGCGCGGCCGACGCCATCGGTGAGACCGACGAGCAGGCCAGGTGCCTGGATCTGCTGGACGACTGTGATCCGGCTGCCCGCGAAGGCCTCGGCCTGAGCTGACCGCGTCAGAAACCTGGCGCGCAGTCGCCCACGCGTTCCGGCGGCTCGATCTGGATGGTCGCGTGATCCAGTCCCCGCGCCGCCAGCACTGCCTGGGCCTCGTGCAGGACCCGCGCTGAGTTCTCGCAGCTGGCCAGGTGAGCGGTCACCATGTCCTTGCCGGGCACCAGCGTCCAGACGTGCAGGTCGTGCACCTCGCTCACGCCGTCGACCGCCGCCAGCGCCGCCCGGAGTTCGTCGACATCGATGTGGCTGGGCGACGCTTCGGACAGGATGCGCAGTGCCCCCGCGGCCAGCGACAGCGCCCGGGGCAACACCCACAGCGC
This sequence comes from Mycobacterium sp., assembly GCA_032159915.1. GTDB lineage: Bacteria > Actinomycetota > Actinomycetes > Mycobacteriales > Mycobacteriaceae > Mycobacterium. The sequence continues at coordinate 15,341 of JAVHWH010000250.1, read as the reverse complement.
GACGAGCACGGCGACCACCACATCGGCGTAGGGCCAGTGCGTGGTGATCGTGACTACCCCGGCGATGAGCACCCCGACGCTGCCGACCGTGTCGGCGATCACCTCCAGGTAGGCGCCTTTGACGGCCAGGCTCTGCGTCGACTGCGAGCGCAGCAGCAGCGCAACGGCGGCGTTGGTGGCCAGCCCGGTCAGTGCGACGACGATCATCGGGACGCCCGGCACTTCGGGCGCGTGGCCGATCCGCCCGATCGCCTCGCGCAGGATGAGCGCGCCCACTCCGATCAGCAGGACGGCGTTGGCGACCGCGGTGAACACCTCGGCGCGGTGCCAGCCGTAGGTGCGAGCCGCGGACTTACTTCCGCGCTGGGCAAGGAGCACCGCGCACAGGCCCATGAAGGTGGCCGCGACGTCGGTCAGGATGTGGCCGGCGTCGGCCAGCAGCGCGATCGAGCCGATCAGCAGCGCCGTGGTGAGTTCGACGAAGAAGAAGCCGCCGAGCAGCGCGGTGGCGATGGCCAGCCTGCGCGCGGGCGTACCCGGGCTTGCGTGATCGTGTCCGGCGCCCATTTCGGCAAATATATGCCGCACCTCGCCGAAATCGGCCGGCGACCGGGGCTAGGACAGGTGGCGCCAGAACTGGGTGAGGCCGGCGCCGAATTGCCACAGCAACCGGGGCACGCCGGAGAGCTCGAAGACCTGGTCGACGAGCCCGAAGAACCAGTGGTTCAGCGGCTGGGCGAGCAGCAGCAGAAACAGCAGCATGAAGCCGTAAGGCTTGAACTGCGCCATCGCCCGCTGCGTCTCCGGGCTCAGGTGCGGCTCGAGCGCGTTGTAGCCGTCCAGGCCGGGAATCGGCAGCAGGTTCAGCAGCAACGCGGTGATCTGCAGAAAACCCAGGAACGCCACCCCGGCCCACAGCACCGGGTGCAGCGGATCGAAGAACAGGTTGGTCAGCTCGAGCAACAGGACGGCCAGCACCAGGTTCGCCGCCGGCCCGGCCAGGCTGACCAGCGTGCGTTGCTTGGTGGACATGTACGACGTCCGCACGTACACCGCCGCACCCGGCAGACCGATCCCGCCGATCGCGGTGATCGCAATCGGCACCAGGATCGACCACACCGGACTGACGTAGCGCCGCGGATCCATATTCAGGTAGCCGCGCAGTTCGACGTCGCGGTCGCCGAATCGCCAGGCCGTGAAGGCGTGACCGAACTCGTGCAGGCACAGTGACACCACCCAGCCGGCGATCACCAGGACGAACACCGCGCCGTAGGCCAGCGGCCCCACGTCGTCACCGACCCAGTAGGCCAACCCGGCGCCCAGAACGGTCACACCGACGATGGCCCAGAAGACCGGGCTGGGCCGCACCGACTGGTGCAAGTCACGGGCGCTCACGCGACGAAACTACCGGACGGAAACACAGCGCCGGATCCTCGCGCCTCGCGGCGCTCGTCACCGGACGGCTAACCACCCCTGGGTGTGCCGGTAGATCGTCGAGCGGCGTACCGGCCGCGGCACGGCCACACCGTCGCGGACCACCGCGACCCCGAGGCAGCCCAGCTGGGCGGCCCGCCCGGCGAGCCAGCGACGCTGGCCTGACACCCGTGCCCGCAACCCGGGCAGCGCCGCCGTCGGCTCGACCCTGACCTTTGCGACGTCGCCGTCGAAGAGCACCGCGTCGTCGACGACGGCCTCGCCGTGCAGCAGCGGCTTGTCGCCGGTCGGTTGCCAAAGGGCTGACCCGACGATGACAGACCCGGTGTCGTCGCGGATCAGCGGCACCCGTTGGGCCGTCCCGCGCCGGGCCCGGCGGGCCGCGCGACGGCCGGACGGCAGCCGATAGGCCCGGGTGGCCGGCGTTCGGCGGCGCGGCACGTAGGCCACTTCCATGTTCAGCAGCTCCGCGCGCAGCAGGCGGGTCAGCACCGAGGCGAGGTCGGCGTCGGCGCCGACGACCACCACCCGCCGCGCAGCGGTGAGCGTCGTATCGATGTCATCGGGATCGGCGATCGTCAGCCGCCGCAATGGACGCGGCAGGTAATCGCCGAATGCCAACACGACAACGTCTGGGGTGTTCAGGAGCTTCCTCGCAAACGGCTGGGCTAGTGTGGATCACCGGCTGGACCACAATAAGCGGCCTGAATACGCGGGATTTAACGGGAGTAAGCCATGCCGGCAATCGTCCTGATCGGCGCCCAATGGGGCGACGAGGGCAAGGGCAAGGCCACCGACCTGCTCGGCGGTCGCACCAAGTGGGTCGTTCGCTATCAAGGCGGCAACAACGCCGGGCACACGGTGGTGCTGCCCAGCGGCGAGAACTTCGCCCTGCATCTCATCCCGTCCGGAGTGCTGACGCCCGACGTCACCAACGTCATCGGCAACGGCGTGGTGATCGACCCGGGTGTGCTGCTCGACGAGCTCAAGGGTCTCGAGGACCGCGGCGTCGACACATCGAAGTTGCTGATCTCCGCCGACGCGCACCTGTTGATGCCGTATCACGTCGCCATCGACAAGGTGACCGAGCGCTACATGGGCAACAAGAAGATCGGCACCACCGGCCGCGGCATCGGGCCCTGCTACCAGGACAAGATCGCCCGGATGGGGATCCGCGCCGCCGACGTGCTCGACCACGAGGCGCTCACCCACAAGATCGAGGCGGCACTGGAATTCAAGAACCAAGTGCTGGTCAAGATCTACAACCGCAAGGCGCTGGACGCGGGCCAGGTCGTGGAAGCTCTGCTGCAGCAGGCGGAAAGCTTCAGGCACCGCATCGCCGACACCCGGCTGCTGCTCAACAATGCGCTGGAGGCCGGCGAGACAGTGCTGCTGGAAGGCTCACAGGGCACGTTGCTCGATGTCGACCACGGCACCTATCCCTATGTGACGTCGTCGAATCCGACCGCCGGCGGCGCGGCCGTCGGCTCCGGTATCGGCCCGACCCGGATCACCACCGTGCTGGGCATCCTGAAGGCCTACACCACCCGGGTCGGCTCTGGCCCGTTCCCGACGGAGTTGTTCGACGAGAACGGCGAATACCTGTCCAAGACCGGCGGTGAGTTCGGCGTGACCACCGGCCGGCGCCGGCGCTGCGGCTGGTTCGACGCGGTCATCGCCCGCTACGCCACCCGGGTCAACGGCATCACCGACTACTTCCTCACCAAACTCGACGTGCTGTCCAGCCTGGAAACGGTTCCGGTGTGCGTCGGCTACCGCATCGACGGCAAAGAGACCTCCGAGATGCCGATGACGCAAAGCGACCTGCACCGCGCCGAGCCCATCTATGAGGAGCTGCCCGGCTGGTGGGAAGACATCTCGGAGGCCCGCGAGTTCGACGACTTGCCCGCCAAAGCGCGTGACTATGTGCTGCGGCTGGAAGAGCTTGGCGGAGCTCACATTTCATGCATCGGTGTAGGGCCGGGTCGTGACCAGACCATCGTGCGTCGCGATGTTTTGGCGGCTCGCCCGTGACCGATTCCGAACCGAGACCCGAACAACTCGACCCCGACTACGATCGCCACGGCGGCTTCCCAGAATACGGCGCAGCCAGCCCCGGCCCGGGTTTCGGCCGTTTCGTCGCGGCCATGCGTCGGTTGCAGGACCTGGCGGTGTCCGCCGACCCCAGCGACGAGCTGTGGAACGACGCCGCGCAGCACGCCGAGGCGCTGGCCGGTCAGCTCGCCCCGTTCACGGCGCCCGAGGGTCAGGCCCCGGCGGGCCGATCCCCGCAACTTCCAGGGATGGGCAGCCTGCTGTTGCCGCCGTGGACGATGAGCCGGTTCGACACCGACGGCGTGGAGATGCGCGGCCGCTTCACCCGCTTCCATGTCGGCGGCAACGGGGCGGTGCACGGCGGCGTGCTTCCGCTGCTGTTCGACCATGTCTTCGGGATGGTGGTGCACGCGGCGAACCGGCCGATCAGCCGCACCGGCTTTCTGCATGTCGACTACCGCAAGATCACCCCGACCGACACGCCGCTGGTGGTGCGCGGTCATGTCGCTGCGACCGAGGGCCGCAAGGCGTTTGTCCGCGGCGAGCTGCTCGACGGCGACACCCTGCTGGCGGAGGCGAACGGGCTGATGGTCCGGCTGTTGCCGGGCCAGCCCTGAAGCGCCCTCAACCAGCCCACCTATCCTTGAGCACCGTGACCATGGTGCAAGGGGGAACCGGTGGCTGACGGCACGCCGCAGAACGAGTCAACGCAGCGGCCGAGCGACGGCGACCGGCCAACGGTGATGTTGCTCGGGTCTGGGGAGTTCAGCCGCGAATTGGCGATCGCTCTGCAGCGGCTCGGCGCTCACGTGATTGCCGTCGAGCGGTACGCCGATGCACCGGCGCACGGTGTGGCCGACCAGGCGCTGGTGGTCGACATGACCGACGCCGACGAGCTGGGTGCCGCGATCAGGCGGCTGCAGCCACAATTCGTGGTGACCGCGTCCGACGCGGTGGCCTCCGACGCGTTGACCGCCGTCGCCGAGAGCGGGGCCGCAGAATTGGTTCCGACCGCGCGCTGCGCGCGGCTCACCGCCGACCGGGAAGGCATGCGCCGGTTGGCTGCCGACGAACTCGGCCTGCCTACCGCGCCGTTCTGGTTCGCGGGCTCGCTCGACGAGCTGCGAGCCATCGCCGACCACGCCGGCTACCCGCTGCGGGTGCAGCCGGTGGCCGCCGTCGGTGGCGAAGGACAGTCGGTTGTCCTGCTGCCGGGCGATCTGGAACCGGCGTGGCAGCGGGCGGTGTCCGCCGGTGGCCGGCTGGCGCACAGCCGGGTGCTGGCCGAAACCCTGGTCGAGATCGACTTCCACGTCACGCTGCTCACCGTGCGCAGCGCGGGCCCGTCGGGGCCGACGCTGGACTTCTGCGCACCGATCGGCCACGGCGAGGCCATCGGCGACGTGCAGGAATCCTGGCAGCCGCAAGACCTGAGCCCTTATGCGCTGGACGCCGCCAAGTCGATCGCGGCACGCGTGGTCAAGGCACTCGACGGGCGTGGCCTGTTCGGCGTCGAGCTGATGGTCCGCGGCGACGAGGTGTACTTCAGCGATGTCACGGCCCGGCCGTTCGAGAGCGGACTGGTTACCGTGCGCACCCAACGGTTGTCGGAATTCGAGCTACAGGCGCGGGCCATTCTGGGGCTGCCGACCGACACCATCATGATCTCGCCCGGTGCGGCCGAGGTGATCTACGCCGGTAGCGACGGCGCTGGGCAGCGCTCCCAAGGCCCCCGGGCTACCGGAGCGCTAGGCGACGCGCTGCGCACCACTGAGAGCGATGTGCGGGTATTCGCTCGCGACGACTCTGAAGCGCGGCGTCCGCTGGGGGCTGCGGTCGTGACCGCGGGCGACGTGACCGCGGCCCGCGCACGGGCCCGGGATGCCTCGGCCGCACTGCGCCGACTCTGGTAACGCGCGGGATTCCCCGGCCTTCCCCCTCACCGGCCTCGGTGCCGGATATGCCAGACTCACGCAGGTGAGATATGCAGGAGATATCACCCCCGAGCAAGCGTGGAAGTTACTCAGGGAAAACCCCGAGGCGGTTCTGGTCGACGTACGCACCGACGCCGAATGGCGATTTGTCGGTGTTCCCGACCTGGCCAGCTTGGGCCGTGATGTGGTGTACATCGAGTGGAATGCCGTTGACGGTAAGCGCAATGACGATTTCGTCGCCGACCTACTCGAGCAGGTGCCGGCCGGTGACGATCGGCCGGTCATCTTCCTCTGTCGTTCCGGTAATCGGTCGATCGGCGCGGCCGAGGCTGCCACCGAAGCCGGCATCACCCCGTCGTACAACGTGATCGACGGCTTCGAAGGTCAGCTCGACGGCAACAACCACCGCGGTAAACAGGGTTGGCGCGCAATCGGTTTGCCGTGGAAGCAGACATGAGTTCACCCGCCGAGGGTCCGGACCCGCCGTCGGTCCGCATCCCGGAACCGCTGCCCGACGGCGTCAGCCAAGCCACGATCGGAGTGCGCGGGGGGATCCTGCGTTCGCAGTTCGAAGAGACCTCCGAGGCCTTATATCTGGCGTCGGGCTACGTCTACGGTTCAGCGGCGGAGGCGGAGAAGGCGTTCACCGGTGAGGTCGACCGCTACGTCTACTCGCGCTACGGCAACCCGACGATCACCATGTTCGAGGAGCGCCTGCGTTTGATCGAGGGCGCTCCCGCGGCATTCGCCACCGCCAGTGGAATGGCTGCGGTCTTCACGTCGTTGGGCGCGCTGCTGAGTGCCGGTGATCGACTTGTGGCGTCGCGCAGCCTGTTTGGTTCCTGTTTCGTGGTGTGTAGTGAGATCCTGCCGCGATGGGGCGTCGAAACCGTGCTTGTCGACGGGGATGACCTCTCGCAATGGGAGCAGGCGCTGTCCGACTCCTCCAAGCCGACCCAAGCAGTTTTTTTCGAGACACCGTCCAACCCGATGCAGTCACTGGTCGACATCGTCGCGGTCACCGAGCTCGCTCATGCGGCCGGAGCAAAGGTCGTCCTGGACAACGTCTTTGCAACTCCGCTGCTGCAGCAGGGTTTTCCACTCGGCGTCGACGTGGTGGTCTACTCGGGCACCAAACACATCGACGGGCAAGGACGGGTGCTGGGTGGCGCCATCCTCGGCGATAAGGACTACATCGACGGCCCGGTGCAGAAATTGATGCGGCACACCGGTCCCGCGATGAGTGCCTTCAACGCCTGGGTGCTGTTGAAAGGCCTGGAGACACTGGCAATTCGGGTCGACTACCAGAACACGTCGGCGCAGCGGATCGCCGAATACCTGGAGGGACACCCGGCGGTTCGGTGGGTCCGCTACCCCTTCCTGACCTCGCACCCACAGTACGATTTGGCCAAGCGGCAGATGTCGGGCGGCGGCACCGTTGTGACCTTCGAGCTCGATGTGCCGGACAGTGCGGCCAAGCAGCGTGCGTTCGAGGTGCTCGACGGGTTGCAGCTGATCAACATCTCGAACAACTTGGGCGATTCGAAATCCCTTGTCACCCATCCCGCGACGACAACCCATCGTGCGATGGGCCCGGAAGGCCGCGCCGCTATCGGTCTGGGCGACGGGGTGGTTCGGATCTCGGTCGGGTTAGAGGGTACCGACGACCTGATCGCCGATATCGACAGGGCCCTGAGCTGAGAATCGTGGCGCACCGTCCCGCGATCGGCGTGGTTCGCCCACCCGCGTCCTGAGCCCCAATCGGTGACGGCGCGATAACAACTGGCGCGACGCGCTCGTTGAATACCGGGAACTGCGCGGTGTTCAACCTATCGTCATTTTGTGTATCGCCGTACCGCGCTGAAACTGCCGCTGCTGCTGGCGGCGGGCACGGCTCTAGCTCAAGTTCCCCGCGCCGCCGCCGAGCCGCCACGTGCGTCCGCCGAGTCGAGTCGGTGGTCATCGGATCGAGCCAACCGTTGGTATCAAGCCCAGGGGTGGCCCGTCGGCGCCAACTTCATCACCTCCACCGCGATCAACCAATTGGAGATGTTTCAGCCCGGCACCTATGATCCGCGCCGCATCGACACCGAACTCGGTTGGGCCCGTTTGCACGGACTCAATACGGTGCGGGTCTTCCTGCACGACCAGTTGTTCGCCCAGGATGCGCGCGGCTTCCAAACCCGTTTGGCGCAGTTCGTCGGCATCGCGGCCCGCCATCGCATCAAGCCGTTGTTCGTGTTGTTCGACTCCTGCTGGGATCCGCATCCGCAAGTGGGTCGCCAGCACGCCCCGACTCCCGGAGTGCACAACTCCGGGTGGGTGCAGAGCCCCGGCGCCGACCGCATCGACGACCGGAGCTACACCCGTACGCTGCAGGACTACGTAACCGGCGTCATGACCCAATTCCGCAACGACGACCGGGTTTTGGGTTGGGACGTGTGGAATGAGCCCGACAATCCCGCGCCGCAGTACACCAGCGTCGAGCGCGGCGACAAGCTGGACCGGGTGGCCGACCTGCTTCCTCAGGTGTTCACCTGGGCGCGTTCCGTCGACGCACGTCAGCCGCTGACCAGTGGCGTGTGGGACGGTGTTTGGGCAGATCCCGGCAGCCGTACCACAATTCAGAACATCCAGTTGGCCAATTCCGACGTGATCAGCTTCCACTCCTACGCTGGGCCGTCGACGTTCGAGTCGCGCATCGGTGAGCTCACCCCGCACGGTCGCCCGATTTTGTGCACCGAGTACATGGCCCGGCAGCAGGGCAGCACGATCGAGTCAATCCTCCCGATTGCCAAGCGGCACAACGTCGGCGCGATCAACTGGGGTTTGGTGGCCGGTAAGACGCAGACCTACTTCCCGTGGGATTCGTGGAAGCACCCGTACTCGGCGGTCCCGAAGGTGTGGTTCCACGACCTGCTGCGGCCCGACGGAACTGCGTTCCAGAACATCGAATCGCAGACCATCAGATCCCTGAGCGCCTCAACTGCCGGCTAGGGCATGACTGTAGCCAGGCCGGTTCTGCTTTTTGCACTGGCCGCGGTGTTGGAGATCGGCGGCGCATGGCTGGTCTGGCCGAGCATTCGTGAGCATCGGGGTTGGCTGTGGGCCGGCGTCGGTGTAATCCTGTACGCCCCGCGGGGGCGGTGATCAGTCTTTGTGTTCGACGACTCCGGTCGCATGCTGCGCACGGTCTTCGTAGTTGCGGCGGGCGCTCGTGTCGAGATTCAGGAACACCGTGTCGTTGCCCATCTTCTTGTTGAGCCAGCGTCGGCTGCGGTCAGGTACCAGCGTCGCCACGGCCGCGAACGACTTACCCCAGCTGGGCACTGAGACACGCGATTTCGGCTTGTCGAGAACTTTGACGATCGCCGCGGCGATCTCGGCCGGTTCGACCGGCTTTTGCGCGGACGACGGCGTTGTACCCGAGATCAGTTCGGTGTTGGTGAACGTCGGCAACACCGCGGTGACTTTGACTCCCTGCGGAGCGAACTCGTCAGCCATCGCGGTGGACAACCCGACCACACCGAATTTGGTTGCCGCATAGATTATCTGGCCCGGAACAGCGACCATGCCCGCCAATGACGCGATGTTGACGATGTGTCCGCTGCGGCGCTTGACCATCTCCGGCAGGACGAGTCGACAGCCGGTGAGCACGCCGTAGAGGTTCACTTCGATCGACGAACGGATCGCCTGTGCCGACTGCTCGAGAAATGGACCTACCGGCATGACGCCGGCGTTGTTGATCAACACATCGATGTGTCCGCCGCCGTCGGCGCGGGCTTTGTCCAGAAAGGCGACGAACGACTCGTGGTCGGTGACGTCCAGGGGATGGCCGCTCACTTGTCCTAGGGCGCTGATACCGGCGACCGCCGTTTCGAGCACATCGAGGTCGCGGTCGCCGATGACGACCCGGGCGCCCCGGGCCAGCAGCGCCTGCGCGGTCGCGTACCCGATACCGCGGGCAGCGCCGGTGATGACGATGGTTCTGCCCCTGATGTTGTCCATTCGACGGACTTTACAGGTGTCAAGTCTGGTGCGGAACAACCTTCGCGGCCGACCCGGCGCGCTTTGGGGATGGCTGAGGTCGACCTTGCGTCGGCGGATTGTCAGCAATCGCCGCTGGTCAGGCATCCGACCGTGCCACGCAGGACGCTAGTGGCCTTACTTCTGAGCCGATTGCCGTGCCGCCGCGTCCAACTATTTAGACCGAACGTCCTATTGCGGTCTCAGATACTGTCTGATATCCCTAGAGCTGCAAACGATACTAATCGAATGGAAACTGACAAATTTGTAAGTTCGTAGTCTGTGAACGGGATAGGAGACCGATGAGACCCGCCGCAGTCGGCACCGCTGTCGGAGGATTCTCCCTCACCCGAAGCTTCAGTTGGCCCGATCCCGACGTCGACGGCACGCTCGTCATCTCGCAGCCGTCGGCTGACCCGGAGCTGTGGGCCGACTACGCGGCCGGCGCCGTGCGCAGCTATAACAAGCGCGGCGTTGAATGCGTTCTCGACCTCGAAGCACTGCGCAGTGGCGAAGACACGATCATGTTCGGCGCCGTGGTCAGCGACTCCGGACACGTCGTGGGCGGATATCGGGCCATCGCGCTCCGCTCGGCCGACGAGTCCCATGCGGTCGAGGAGTGGGCGGGCCAGCCGGGACAGCAGGACGTTCGACAGATGATCGCCGACCGGGTGCCCTACGGGGTTCTGGAAATGAAGACCGGCTGGGTGATCGACGCAGCGAGCCGCAACCCGTTGCTGGCCAGCGCATTGGCGCGCAGCTGCTTCTACATGATGGTGATGCTCGATTTCCAGTACACCATGTGCACGGCCGCCACGCCGGTGCTGAACACCTGGCGGTCGTCTGGGTCCGTGGTGGCGCCCGTGCCCGCGACGCCGTATCCCAACGAGCACTACCGAACCAAGATGATGTGGTGGAACCGGCGAGATTTCGTCAGCCATGCGCTGCCGGGTCAACTCACCAAAATCGTCAGTGAGACAAGGCAATTACTGCACGAGCAATTCCGCAGGTCCCAGGTCGGCGCTTGTGTTACCAGTTTGGCCCCGCCCACCCCGGCAGAGATCGTCCTGTCGCGCGCCTTTGAGGTGGCTTAGCGATTGCCTCCACGTCTTCAACGAATGTCCAGGCTACGAAACTCGCAGAGGTGATCAGCATGAATCACAGTTCAGAGCCCGTTTGGATCATGTTCGCGACGGATGTCGAAAGTCGCGACAAGTTGCTCAAATACGCCAGCGGATCGCAATGGCAGGTTGACCCCAACACTGCGGCATCACTGATCCTGGTCGGGGCAGCAGAGCGACTGGCTTCTCCGCTGGTGCCCGGAGTCAACGGAATGTCGATGGTCTCAAGGGGAAGCGATTGAGGTTGTCAGATCCCGAGGTCCTTGGCGATGATCGTCTTCATGATCTCCGTCGTCCCACCGTAAATGGTCTGGATGCGGGCATCGACAAATGCACGCGATACCGGATACTCCCTCATGTAACCGTACCCGCCGTGCAGCTGCAGACAACGGTCGGCGGTACGCACCTGAAGTTCGGTGGTCCACCATTTCAGGCGGGCCGCCCGCGCTGCCGTCAGCTCGCCGGTCAGGTGTTCGGCAAGACAGTCGTCGAGATAGGTACGCGCAACATCGATTTCCGTCGATAGCTCGGCGAGCACAAATTGAGTATTCTGCAGGCCCGAAATGGGGGAGCCAAAAGCTTTGCGCTGCTTCACGTACTCCAGCGTTTCGGCTAGGACTCCCTCGGCGGCGGCTACCGCTCCGACGGCCAGCGACAGCCGCTCCTGCGGCAGGTTGTTCATCAATTGGTAGAAGCCCCGGCCTTCTTCGCCGAGCAGATCGTCGACCGGAACCCGCATGTCGGTGAAGCTGAGTTCGCTGGTGTCCTGGGCATGCAAACCGATTTTTTCCAGATTCCGGCCGCGGCTGAAGCCCGGCGTCTGCGGGTCGACGACGAACAGTGACAAGCCCTTGTGCCGGTCGGGCCCAGTGCGTGCCGCGACGACGAACAGATCACCGGTCTGGCCGTTGGAGATAAAGGTCTTCGCGCCGTTGAGGATGTAGCAGTCGCCTTTTGAATCAGACATGCGAACCGCTGTGGTTCGGATCCCGGCCAGATCGCTGCCGGCACCCGGCTCGGTCATCGCGATGCCGATCACCGTCTCTCCGGTGACGACACCGGGCAACCAGCGCTGCTTCTGTTCGGGCGTCGTCAGGTCGGTGAGATAGGGCAGCACGATGTCGTTTTGCAGCGACAAGCCGATAGCCTCGGCCGCCGCGCCGGCCCGCTGGAGTTCGTCGACGACGATCGCGTTGTAGCGGAAGTCCTCGACACCCGCCCCACCGAATTCCTCGGGGACCGAAAACGCCAGCAGCCCAAGCTTGCCGGCTTCGGTGAACAGCGACCGGTCCACGCAGCCGGCCTTCTCCCACTCCTCGTGGGCCGGGACGACCGTCTGCTGCACGAAGTCACGGACCATGTCGCGGAACTGGCGGTGCTCGGAGGTGTACTCCAGCCGTGCGCTCATCGGGTCATTCCCGTCAGCGGAACGCATCGACGCCGGTGAAGGCCTGGCCCAAGATCAGCTGGTGCATCTCTGGAGTGCCCTCGTAGGTGAGCACCGACTCCAGGTTGACCATGTGCCGGATCACCGGGTACTCCAGCGATATACCGTTGCCCCCCAATATGGTTCGCGCTGTCCGGCAGATCTGGATCGCTTCGCGGGTGTTGTTGAGTTTGCCGAAGCTGACCTGCTCGGGACGCAAACCGGTGCTGTCCTTCAAGCGCCCCAGCTGCAACGCCAGCAGCAGGCCCTTGTGCAACTCGACGGCCATGTCGACGAGCTTGGCCTGGGTCAACTGGAAGCCTGCGATCGGCTTGCCGAACTGGGTGCGCTCACCGGCATAGTCCAGCGCTGCCTGCCACGCCGAACGCGCGGCCCCCATCGAACCCCAGATGATTCCGTACCGTGCTTCCGACAGGCACGACAGCGGGCCTTTGAGTCCTCTGACTTCCGGCAGAAGTGCGTCCTCGGGCAGACGAACGTCGTCGAGGACCAGCTCACTGGTGATCGATGCCCGCAGCGAGAGTTTGTGATGGATGGTGTTGGCGGAGAACCCCGCAATATCGGTAGGCACGACGAAGCCACGCACGCCATCCTCGGTGACCGCCCAGACCACGGCGACGTCGGCGACCGACCCGTTGGTGATCCACATCTTGCGGCCGTTGAGCACCCAGTCGGACCCGTCCCGGCGCGCCCGCGTGGTCATCGAAGCAGGGTCGGATCCGGCATCGGGCTCAGTCAGCCCGAAGCAGCCGAGGAGTTCACCCGCGGCCATGCCCGGCAACCAATGTTGCTTCTGCTCTTCAGAGCCGAACTTCCAGATCGCGAACATGGCCAACGAGCCCTGCACGGAGACCATCGAACGAATGCCGGAGTCGGCGGCCTCCAACTCGGTACACGCCAGCCCGTAGTGCACAGCCGATGCTCCGCCGCAGCCGTAACCCTCCAGGTGCATGCCCAGCAGGCCCAGCTGACCGAAGTGTTTGGCCAGCTCACGGACCGGCAGATCACCGATTTCGAACCACTCCGCGATGTGGGGCAGGACGTGTTCGGCGCAGAATTGACGAACCGTGTCTCGTACCGCGATCTCGTCGTCCGACAGCGACGCGTCCAGACCGAGCGGGTCCTGCGGGTTGAAGGCGGGAAGTGTGCCGGCGCTCATTGCCCCATCCTGCCACCGCCGCGGACGTGGCCGTAGCCGAAGTGTGCGGGGGTTGTCGTAAGGCGTGTTCTTGAAGCAGTTTTCAGCTGGTCTGGCTCGCCATTCTGCTACTTTGGCAACAGTCAGTGAGGGGACGCATGTTAATTGTCGATGCGGACGGACATGTCGCCGAGGGGCCATCGCTGGCGATCGAGGCGATGCAGCGCTGGCCACAACACATCACCCCGCGCGCCGACGGGCGGGCCCTGGTGATCGAGGGCCGTAACTATCCCGAGGCCGACGGCCCGGGCGCCGGCTGTCCCCGTGAGTATGGGCTCAGCACGGCGGACGGCATCAACTACTCGTCGGCCGAGGGCGTGCTCGGCGATGCCGATCGGGATCAGATCGACACGATGATGCTGTATCCGAGCCTCGGACTATGCGTGCCCAGCCTCGAAGATCCTGATTTCGCCGCCGGCTTCGCGCGGCTGTACAACCGGTGGATTGCCGACTACTGTCGCCCGACCGCTGGCCGGTTGCGCGGTATCGCGGTGACGCCGATCGAGCAGGTCGACGTCGCCATTGACGTGATGCGAGAGGCAAAGGACCTCGGGCTGGTGGCGGTCCACATCCCGCCGGCCCTGAAGACCCGCAATCTGGACCACCCCGACCTGGACCCGTTCTACTCCGCCGCGGTCGAACTCGATATGCCGCTCGGCGTTCACGGCGCGCCCGGCATGCATCTTCCCAAGGTCGGCGTCGACCGCTTCACGAATTACATTCAGGTGCACTGCGTCAGCTTCCCGTTCGACCAAATGACGGCCATGACGGCCCTGGTCTCCGGCGGTGTTTTCGACAGGCACCCGGCACTGCGGGTCGCCTTCCTCGAGGCCGGCGTCGGCTGGGTTCCGTTCTTCATCGACCGACTGCACGAGCACTTCGAGAAGCGTGGCGGCTGGATCGACCGCGGGTGGCAACGCGATCCGCAGGAGTACCTTCACGCCGGCAACATCTGGACCACGTGCGAGCCGGAGGAGCCGATCCTGCCGGGGGTCATCGACGTGCTCGGCGACGACTTCATCATGTTCGCCAGCGACTATCCGCACTGGGACGGCGAGTGGCCGGAGAGCACGAAGCACCTGCGCGGCCGACAGGACATCGACGAGAAATCTCGCGAGAAGATCGGCGGGCTCAACGCCCTGCGGTTCTACGGACTGAACTGACGTCGAGCACAGCGTTGGTGTAGCCGCCGCGTCCCAGGGCTTTTGGGGCCTAGGATGCCGTCAGGGGGAACCAGCATGGAGAGAAAAGGTATGCCCCCATTAATTCGGTTATCGGCCGTGTTCCTGCTAGCCGTGGTGCTGGCGCCGCCGGCCGTTGCCGATCCGGTGGACCCGATCCCTGGAAACGGCGTCTTCGTCGTCGGACCCGACATCGCGCCGGGTCTGTACCACACCGGCGGGTCCGGATCGACATTCGGCGTATGGATCAACAACGTACCAACCCAGGACTCGATGTGCTCGTGGTTCACCTACAGCACACCTGATGCGGTCAAAGACCATGTCCTGCAGACCAACACGTCGGTAGGTCCGATGTTCGCGAACATCAACACCGGCGTCAACGCCTTCGAGTCGCTGAACTGCCAACCATGGACGCGTGTCCCGTAAGCGTTGTGGCACTGTTGTGTTCGCGCAAGCTGCCCCGCTCAGCTGGTGAATTCCGGGAGATGGTTGGTGATGAAGTCCTGCAAGGGGGTGGGCTTCTTGCCGCCGATCCCTTCGACGAGGTCGTTATTGCCCGCGAAGATCCCGCGTAGCGGCGGATAGCGAATCGAATCTCTTTGTACCTCAACCGGTTTCATCTTGGGTACGATGCCACTAACCAGCCTAGTTGTTTGTTGGTGGTGGCTGCGGCTGGAAGGGTTCGTACCACCACCAGTCGGCGCGCTCGCCGGTCGGCCCAGGGTAGGGCGGGACGGCGGGTGGGGGAAGTTTGGGCGGCCGCGCGAGCGATCCTGGGCTAAGTGGTCGGCCGGCGCTGTCGGTGACGCTGAGTTGGGTTGCGGATCCGGTGATGGTGATGACGCCGCGGTGGTGCAGCCGGTGGTGATAGGGGCAGACCAGCACCAGGTTGGCCAACTCGGTGGCACCGCCGTCTTCCCAGTGCCGGATGTGGTGGGCGTGCAG
>JAVHWH010000126.1:0-7488 GCA_032159915.1 Mycobacterium sp. | reverse complement strand
GTCAGCTTCCGAAAGCCTTCTGCGAGGCGGCGCCTTCGGGCAGCACACCCGGATACGGCAACGCCAACGCCTCGTTCTGCGCGACGAACAGCTGCTCGCAAGCCCCTTGGGCGGCGTCGAGCATTTTGTCCAGCGTCGAGCGTGGGAAGGTGGCGCCTTCGCCGGTGCCCTGCACCTCGACCAGCGTCCCGGTGTCAGTGGCCACCACGTTCATGTCCACCTCGGCGCGGGAGTCTTCCTCATAGGGCAGGTCGACCCGTACCCGACCGTCGACGACGCCCACGCTGATGGCCGCGATCGCACACGACAGCGGGCGCGGATCCGACAGCTTGCCGGCCGCCGACAGGTAGGTCACCGCATCAGCCAACGCGACGTAGGCGCCAGTGACGGCGGCGGTACGCGTCCCTCCGTCGGCCTGCAGCACGTCGCAGTCGATCGCAATTGTGTTCTCTCCCAACGCCGCCAGGTCGATGCAGGCCCGCAGCGACCGACCGACCAACCGGCTGATCTCCTGGGTGCGCCCGGACAGCCGTCCCTTGACCGACTCCCGGTCGCTACGGGTGTGGGTGGCCGACGGCAGCATCGCATACTCGGCGGTGAGCCAGCCCAGGCCGGAGCCTTTACGCCAGCGGGGTACTCCCTCAGTGACACTCGCCGTGCACAAGACTTTGGTCTGGCCGAATTCGATCACCACCGAACCTGCCGGGTGGGATGTGAATCCGCGGGTGATGACAACCGGTCGAAGCTCGTCGTCGAGGCGGCCGTCTTCTCGTTTTGACACGCCGCCAACTTTAGCCTTGCGACGATGCTGTCAACCGCTCAGGAGCGTTCCACGTTGAATGTCTCGCCGGACACCACCGCATGTACCGGGCCGTCGAATTCGGCTTTGGCCTCGCTGATCACGTCCTCGCGCGCGGTCCACGGCGGGATGTGCGTCAACAGCAACTCCCCTACTCCGGCAGTCGCCGCGATCTTCCCGGCCTCGGTTCCAGACAGGTGCAGATTGGGTGGGTGGTTCGGCGAGTGTGTCCAGGACGCCTCACAGAGGAAGACGTCGGCGCCGCGGGCCAGATCGACCACGGCGTCGCAGTAGCCGGTGTCGCCGCTGTAGACGAACGAGGCACCGGCGGCATCGGTGACGCGCATGCCAAAGGACTCGGTCGGGTGGCACACCAGCTTGGGCGTGACGTCGACCGCGCCGATCGTCACGGCCTCACCGTCGACCCAGTGGTGCACGTCGAAGATGTCGGAGCAATCGTCGATCTCGCCGCCGTACGGCGATGACGCGGCACCGAGCCGGGACCAGGTGTCGCTCGGTCCATACAGCAGGGCTTTGCCGGCGGGCGGCGACGGGTGATAGCGGCGCCAAACGAACAAACCGGGCAGATCGAGGCAGTGATCGGCATGCAAATGCGAGAGCAGTACGTGCACCGAGCCTGGATCGGCATGCCGCTGCAGCGCGCCGAGCACGCCTCCACCGAAGTCAATGACCAGCGGCGGAGTGTCCGGTGCCCGCAACAGGTAACCGGATGCCGGCGAATCCGGGCCAACGACGCTCCCGGAGCAGCCCAGCACGGTAATTCGCACGGTCACTACTGTGCCATGCCCACCGTCAAGTTGTTAAAAACATCCGCTGTTTACTCTCGAAGAAGGTCAGCCGGATGCGGCGATGTGACGATGGACCGGCTCGACGCCGGTAATCGCCGGACCCAGGAACCGGGCGGCAAGGGTAAGGAACGCCTCGGGGTCCCCGGTGGCCTCGAACACGCGAAGCGGCGACCGGGCCGCGGGACCCTCCGGGTGGGGGTGGAGTAGGTCGCGCTCGGTCAGCACGCGAAGCAGTTCCTTTGCCGTCTCCTCCGCGCTGGACACCAGCGTGACCGCGTCCCCCATCGCCAGTTGGATCAGCCCGGACAGCAGCGGATAGTGCGTACAGCCCAGCACCAGCGTGTCGACATCGGCGCGCTGCAGCGGTTCCAGATAACCCTCCGCCAGCCCGAGGACCTGTCGGCCGCTGGTGATGCCGCGTTCGACGAAGTCGACGAACCGAGGGCAGGCCACCGCGGTGACCTCGGTGTCGCGCGCGGCAGCGAAGGCGTCCTGATAGGCGCCGGAGGCGACGGTGGCCTGGGTTCCGATCACGCCGATGCGGCCGTTGCGGGTGGTGGTGACGGCGCGCCGCACGGCGGGCAGGATCACCTCGACGACGGGCACGTCGTACCGCTCACGCGCATCGTGCAGGCAGGCCGATGACGCCGAATTGCAGGCGATCACGAGGGCTTTGACGCCGCGGTCGACAAGATCGTCGCCGATGGCCAGGGCATGGGCGCGGATCTCCGGGATGGTGAGCGGGCCGTAGGGACCGTTTCCGGTGTCGCCGACGTAGACGATGTCCTCGTCGGGCAGTTGGTCGATGATCGCGCGCGCCACCGTCAACCCGCCGACGCCGGAGTCGAACACCCCGATCGGCGCCAATGCATCACTCACGTCGCCGACCTCTGCCGTCGGCGCTGCCGGGCCTCCCGTTCCGGGGTGGACAGCAGATACGCGGCGAGCACGCCGGCGATGCCACCGCAGAGATGCCCCTGCCACGACACGCCACCGCAGACATTGAGCACCGGCACGGCGCCCCACAGGACTCCGCCGTAGGTCACCAGGACTATCAGCCCGACGATGATCTGCCAGGCCGAGCGGGTGAAGAACCCGAACACCAGCAAAAAGGTCAGCCAGCCGAAGATCAGGCCGGACGCGCCGATGTGGTCGGTTTCGCCGCACGGCGATCCCACATTGCCGATCAGCCAGGTGCCGAGTCCCCCGACGATCCAGACGATCGCGGTCGCCCACAGAAATCTCGACAGGCCGGCCAGCGTGACCAGAAAGCCCAGCACCAACGCCGGTCCGGTGTTGGCCGCCAGGTGCGCCCAGTTCGCATGCAGCAGCGGAGCGAACAGGATCCCCCAGAGGCCGTCGGTTTCCAGCGGGCGGATGCCGTTGTCGTCGAGCCGGTGCCCGTTGAGTTGGTCGAACGCTTCGACGACGTAGAGCAGCGCCACGAAACTGAGGATGGTGGCTCCGCCGACGACGAACGCCGACCGCTTCTTCGGCGTCGCCGCTGGATGCGGATGGCTGCTCATACGTGGCTGCTCATGCCGGCCTGCCCTTCCGTTGGCCGGAATGCTCCCGGCAACAGTCCACGATAGGTCGGAATGTCGGCTACCGGGTCCGCGGCGATCACCGCGCTCAGCACCGCGTGGGCCAGGCAGTCGGCCGCCGCACTCCCCACCGCGGTGGCCAACGGCGTCTCAGGTGAGAAAGCAGCGGGCACATCAGCTGGGGGCGCCACCTCAATGGCGCCCGTGGCCAGCACAAACACCGTGTCGCCGTCGGCGGGGGTGTGCGCCGGGCGAATGCTGCGGGCAAGCCCGTCGTGAGCAGTGCTCGCAATCTGGCGGCAGGCCGCCGGGCTCAACGCGGCGTCGGTCGCCACCACCGCGATCGTGGTGTTCAGCGAACTCAGCGGCGATTCGAGCGTGGCCAGTTCGGCGAGCTGTTCGGCGGGCGGCGGCGTCAGCTCGAACTCGTCGACCAGGTAGCTCAGCCACGGTAAGCCGGTGGCCTGGTCGACCACATTGCCCGCGGAGTTCACCACCACCAGCGCACCGACGGTCACGCCGGTGGGCAGCGTCATCGACGCGGTCCCGACGCCGCCCTTGAAGACCCCCGCGCACGCGCCTACTCCGGCGCCGACGGTGCCGACGGCGACCTCGGTTCCGGCCGTCCCGCAGGCGTCGTAACCGAACTCGGCGGTGGGCCGGTTGCTCCAGCCACCCACCTCCAGATCGAAGATCACCGCCCCTGGCACGATCGGCACCACCCCGCCGTCCATGGCCACACCGCGGTCGTGCTCTTCGAGCCAGCGCATCACCCCGTCGGCGGCCGCCAATCCGAACGCGCTGCCACCGGTGAGCAACACCGCATCGACGTAGCGCACGCTGTTGGCCGGATCCAGCAGATCCGTTTCCCGGGTACCGGGCGCGCCGCCGCGCACATCGACCGCGCCGACAGTGCCCGGCGGCGTCAGCACGACGGTGACCCCGCTCGCCCACCCCGAGCCCTTGGTCGCATCGAGATCGAGTCGATGGTGCTGGCCCACCAAGATGCCGGCGACGTCGGTGATCGCGTTCATCGCGAACCCATCAACGCCAGGACCAGGTACTCCTGCAGCACGGTCAGCCACTGGTAGACGTCGAGGTGGGCGGCCATCGGATGTTCGTCGGGCAGTCGATCGGGACCGTCCGGACGGATGTCGAGCATGGTGCCCAACGCCAGTCGCAAATCGTTGACCGCCGCGGTCCAGGCGTGCGCGGCGTCCTCACTCAGCTCGAGTTTGCCGCCACCGGCCGGCAATGTATCCAGGAGTTGTTGTGCGGCAGCCTTTTTGGCGTCGATGATGGCCGGCTCGTGCAAACTCCGCAACGCGGCATTCAGGCTGTCGGTCGCTTCGTCTCCCGCGGCCGTGGCGTCGTCCGGCTTGGAGAAGTCGGGCAGCAGCCGCTGCAGTGTCGCGTTGTCGGGTGGCTCGGAATTGCCGGTCTTCATCCCGGTGATCTGCTCGAGTTCGTCCTGCGGCGACGATGATTCGCGTTCGTCGAGCAGCCCGATCATGGAAGCGACCAAATTTGTCAGCAGCGCCGCTTCATGAGCATCCAGTGCGGACCGGAAGCGGGCACCGTCGGCGGTTTCCACCCGCTTCCACTTACGCACCCGGTCTCATTTGTCCTGCTGCATAGTGGCCCACAGTCCGGCCGCGTGCAGTTTCGTGACGTCGACTTCCATCGACTCCCGGCTGCCCGACGAGACGACTGCCTTGCCTTCGTTGTGGACCTGCAGCATGAGCTTGGTGGCGTGCGGCTCGCTGTAGCCGAACAGCTTCTGAAAGACGTAGGTCACATAGTTCATCAAATTGACCGGATCGTCCCAGACGATCGTGACCCACGGGGCCGCCGTGGCTTCGACCGTGTCTGCTTCCCGCGCTCCGGTGGTTCCCGGTTTGGTCGGGGCTGACGCAACCATGGGTCACAGAATACCGAGCCACCCCCGCCCAGCCGATACCGTTGCGGTGTGAACAACTCGGGTTACACCGGGCTGCTGACCGACAGATACGAGCTGACCATGCTGTCAGCGGCGCTGCGCGGCGGGACCGCCGACCGCCGGTGCACGTTCGAGCTGTTCGCCCGCAAGCTGCCCGACGGACGCCGATACGGCGTGGTAGCCGGGACAGGCCGGTTGCTGGAAGCCTTGTCCGACTTCAGATTCAACGACGCCGCCGCCGAGTCGCTGGCGGAATTCCTCGATCCGAAAGCGCTGGCTTATCTGACGGATTTCCGGTTCAGCGGCGACATCGACGGTTACGCCGAAGGTGAGCTGTATTTCCCCGGCTCCCCGGTGCTTTCGGTGCACGGCAGCTTCGCTGAATGCGTGGTCCTCGAGACGCTGGCGCTGTCGATTTTCAACCACGACACCGCCGTCGCCTCGGCCGCCGCGCGGATGGTCAGCGCCGCGGAGGGGCGGCCGCTGATCGACATGGGCTCGCGCCGCACCCACGAGCAGGCCGCCGTCGCGGCGGCTCGCGCCGCCTACCTCGCGGGGTTTGTTGCGTCGTCGAACCTGGAGGCGCACCGCCACTACGGCGTACCGAGTGAAGGCACCAGCGCGCACGCTTTCACGCTGCTCTACGACGGTCCGGGCGGACCCGACGAGCCGGCCGCGTTCGCGGCTCAGGTCGCTGCTCTGGGCGTCGGCACCACGCTGCTGGTCGACACCTACGACGTGACGACCGGCGTGGCCAACGCCGTCGCGGCGGCCGGCACCCGGCTCGGGGCGGTACGGATCGACTCCGGCGACCTGGGCGTGCTGGCCAGGCAGGTCCGTGACCAGCTCGACCAGCTGGGGGCCACCCACACTCGCATCGTGGTCTCTGGCGATCTCGACGAATTCGGCGTCGCCGGACTGCGTGCCGAACCGGTGGACAGCTACGGGATCGGCACCTCGCTGGTGACCGGATCGGGCGCTCCGACGGCGAACATGGTCTACAAACTGGTCGAGGTCGACGGCACACCCGTCGAGAAACGCAGTGTCCGCAAGGAATCACACGGCGGCCGCAAAGAGGCACTGCGCCTGTCCCGCAACAGCGGCACGGTCACCGAGGAGATCGTCTATCCGGCGGGCCGACCGCCGCGACATGACGAGCCGTCGCGGGTGCTGACCGTCCCCCTGGTCCGCAACGGCGAGACGGTCGCCGAGACGGATCTGGGCGTGGCGCGCGATCTGGTGGCGTCGGGCTTGCGAAGCTTGCCGTGGGAGGGTCTGATGTTGTCGCACGGCGACCCGGCGATCCCGACGACCCAGATCCCGGCCCCACGTCCGCCGGCCGACACCCAGGAGTAGCCACGTCCGACGATGCGCCGACGGCAGTGACGCAGTTGCTGGCTACTGCGGTGACCGCGCTGGGCGGCAGTGAACGCAGTGGCCAGTCGGAGATGGCCACCGCGGTCGCCCGCGCCTTCGAATCCGGCGAGCATCTGGCTGTGCAGGCCGGCACCGGCACCGGAAAGTCGTTGGCGTATTTGGTTCCGGCGATCGAACGTGCGGTGTCCGACAACGCGCCGGTGGTGGTGTCGACGGCGACGATTGCCCTGCAGCGCCAACTGGTTAACCGCGATCTCCCCCAGTTGGTCGACGCGCTGACCGACGCACTGCCACGCACGCCACGTTTCGCGTTGCTGAAGGGCCGGCAGAACTATCTGTGCCTGAACAAGATTCACAACGGTTCTGCCGCTGATCCCGGCGAGGAGCCCCACGAGCTGTTTCGGCCGCAGGCGGCCTCGGCGTTGGGACGCGAGGTGCAGCGGCTCACCGAGTGGGCATCGACGACGGAGTCCGGTGACCGCGACGACCTCAAACCCGGGGTCGCCGACCGATCGTGGGGTCAGGTCAGTGTGTCGGCGCGGGAATGCCTGGGCATGGCGCGCTGCCCATTCGGCACCGACTGCTTCGCCGAGCGAGCGCGGGCCCACGCCGGCGGCGCCGATGTCGTCGTCACCAATCACGCGCTGCTGGCCATCAACGCCGTGGCCGACTCGGCCGTCTTGCCGGAGCATCGGCTGCTCGTCGTCGACGAGGCCCACGATCTGGTCGACCGGGTGACGGCGGTGGCCACCGGCGAACTGACGGCGACCACGCTCGGGATCGCGTCCCGACGCGTCGCCCGACTGGTCGAGCCGGAGGAAATCGCCCGCTGGGAACGCGCGTCGGCCGCCTTCATCTCAGCTATCCAAGACGCGTCGGCCGGTCGGATGGATCACCTCGACGACGCGCTCGCCACCGACCTGGCCGCGCTGCGCGACGCGGCCACCGCGGCGCGGTCGACCATCGACACCACACCCACCGACCCCAAGGCCGCCGCGGCCCGCTCCGAGGCGGTCGCCA
>JAVHWH010000230.1:0-8290 GCA_032159915.1 Mycobacterium sp. | reverse complement strand
CGCCAATTCGGCTCCGACAGCGAAGAGTTCAATATCCACCGCCCACCGCGTCAGCACCTCGCCTTCAGCGTCGGCACCCATTTCTGCCTCGGCTCGGCGCTGGCGCGCCTGGAGGGACGCATCGCGTTGGAGGAGATTCTCAAGCGCTTTCCCGAGTGGGACGTCGACCTGACCAAAGCCACACTCAGCCCGACGTCGACGGTGCGGGGATGGGAGTCGATGCCGGCCTCGACATCATGAGTGGTCGCCGTATTGTTCCTCGCCTGTAGATGGATCTCGTTGCATCAGAGGCGTTTCGCTTCCCGTCGATGCGGGCAGCTTGCTCAATTAATCAAACATCTAGGCGGGAGACCGATAATGCCTGAATTCGACTACGAAGAAATGAAGAAGGAAGCCGAGCAGTACATCAAGTTCGAGAAGGACAAGGCGAACCGCATCGCCTACATCACTTTCGACCGTCCCGATGCGCAGAACGCAACCAGCCTGGGTATGCGTCAGCTGTACGCCGACTTGATTCACAAGTGCAACGTCGACGACGACGTGAAAGTCGTCGTGATCCGCGGCGAGGGTCAGGATTTCGGCAGCGGCGGCGACCTCCCCGAGCAGCGGGGCATGATCGAGAACCCCGGCATGCCGCTGCTGCACGAGCTCGCGATCAACGATGATGACGTGAAGTATCCGCCCGGCGGCTCCTACCGCTACCTGTCCACCGTCACCGACTTCTACGCCAAGGCTCGCGCGGGTAACCGCCCCCTGCAGGAACTTCGGAAGGTCAGCATCATCGAGGCCAAGGGTTACTGCTACGGCTGGCACTTCTACCAGGCAGGCGACGCCGACTTGGTGATCTCCTCCGACGATGCGCTGTTCGGGCACCCGGCATTTCGTTACGTCGGCTGGGGCCCGCGGCTGTGGTGGTGGGCCGAGACCATGGGCCTGCGCAAATTCTCCGAAATGCTCTTCACCGGGCGGCCTTTCAGCGCGAAGGAAATGTACGAATGCGGCTTCGTCAACAGCGTGGTGGCGCGCGAGGACCTGGAAGCCGAAACGCTGAAATACGCGCTGGCCTGCTCCAAGTCACGTCCGACCGACACGGTCGCGGTGCAGAAGACTTTCCTGGAGCTGTACAAGCAGCACAAGGGTGAGTACTTCGGCAGCCTTCTTGTCGGCATGGTCGAGGGCATGCTGCCGATGATCAAGAACGATGAGGAGAACACCGTCGACCTCACCGAGGGCACGTTCAATAAGGGCCTCAACAATGTGGTGAAGGACAACGACATGAACTTCCCGCCCGAGTGGCGGCTGAGCCGCTCGGGCCGCGCCAAGCCCTGACGTTTCGAGCTCACGCATGTCGGCGCTGACTGGTATTCGGATCGTCGAACTGGCCGAATCGGTTGCCGGGGAGTACTGCGGAAAACTTCTCGCGGACTTCGGCGCCGAGGTGATCAAGGTCGAACGCCCGGGTGGTAGCCCCACCCGGGCGATGGCCCCGATCATTGGAGCCGACGGCCGCCCGGATAGCAGTGTGGTGTTCGCCTACCTGAACACCAACAAGCGTTCGGTCGTGCTCGACGCCGGCGGGACTGAGCCGTTGCACCAGCTGATCGCCACCGCGGACGCGGTGATCGGCGAGCTATCGGTGAGCGAGCTCGCCGGTCGTCACCCGGGTGTGGTGTTCTGCTCGGTCACGCCGTACGGCGTCGGGGCACCGCCGGAGTTGCGCAATGCCAAGAGCCTGAACATCTTTCAGAGTAGCGGCTGGGGCTTTCACACCCCCAGCCACGCCGATCCGGGCGAGCCGCCCCTGAAGGGCCCTGGTCGCTTCCTGGCCGACTACGAGGCAGGCCTGGATGCGGCGCTGTGCGTGGCGTCGTCGCTCTTCCGGCGTCTGCACACCGGATCCGGCGAGTTCATCGACGTGTCAGCGCAGGCCGTGCTGGCCTCACGTGCTGACTGTGTGCTGGGCCGATTCATTACCGGCGAGATCTCACCGCAGAACACCCGGGACGACTACGACCAGCAGGGACCGGCCTCGTTCTTCGAATGTGTGGACGGGTTCGTGTACCTGTATATGACCAATGGCAGCCACTGGTCTGGGGTGAAAATGCTCATGGGTCAACCGGAATGGCTCGACGAGTTCGAGGACGACTGGCTGGAGTTCTCGGTCACCCCGGACAAGGTCACCCGGTTTCAGCGCGGTTTTGCCGCGTGGGTCCGCGCCTTGAGCAAAGGCGCGGCGTCCGAGGAGGCTCAGCGGGTGGGTGTTCCGCTGGTGCCCGTCACCAGTGCCGCCGACCTGAAGAACGCGCCGCAGTACCGGCACCGCGGCTTCTTCTATGACGTCAGTCATCCAGTATTGGGCACCGCGGTCTATCCCGGTGTCCCCTACCTGCTGAGCGCATCACCGGCCCGGATCACCAGCGCCGCACCGACTCTCGGTCAGGACACCAACGAGATCCTCGAGCACCTCGAAGCGCCACGCCCGGCGGCGACAATCACATCGGCACAACTCAAACCGCTGAAGGTCTCGCGCGGCGGTCCGCTGGAGGGAGTGCGAGTCGTCGAGCTCACCAAAGTGTGGGCCGGCCCGTACGCGGGCAAGCTGCTGGCGTTGCTGGGCGCCGAGGTGATCAAGGTGGAAAGCTCGAGCCATCCCGACGAGATGCGCGCCTACGGCGGCACGGACGTCAACCACGCCCCGTTTTTCCTCAGTATCAATCCCGAGGTGCTCAGCGTCGAGTTTGACCTCAAGTCGCCCGACGACGTCGACCGGCTACGAGAGCTGATCGCTCAGAGCGACATCGTCCTCAACAATCTACGGCCCGGCGCAATGGAACGGATGGGGCTCGGTTACAAAGATCTGAAAGTGGTTAAGCAGGACATTATTTCGGTGTCGATCAAGATGTGGGGCAACGACGGCCCGATGGGTTACCAGACCGGCTATGCGCCGTGTTTCGCCGCGTTGGCCGGCGTCGCGGCACTGGTCGGCTATCCCGGTGGGCCTCCGCTGGGCACCAGCATGCGCTACGGCGACTCCACCGTCGGTGCCGCCGCCGCGTTTGCCGCCGTCGCGGCCCTGCTGCATCGCGACCTGACCGGCGAGGGCCAATTCGTCGACGTGTCCGCGGTGGAAACACTGTCGTCGATGATCGGCGATTGCCTACTCGCGCAGGAGCTCACCGGAACGCCGCTGCTGCCCGACGGTAACCGGCACGCCGACATGGCACCACACAACTGCTACCCGTGCACCGGTGGCGATTGGATCAGCATCGCCGTCGCCGACGACCGGCAGTGGCGTCAGCTGTGTCACGCGCTCAATGCGGGCGCATTGATCGACGACCAGCGGTACACCACGCTCGCCGACCGGCTCAGCCACACAGAGCCACTCGACCTCGACCTCGCCGACGTCACCCGGCACCTTGACGCACGCGAGTTGGCGCAGCGACTTCAGTCCGCCGGTGTCCCGGCCACCAAAAGCGCCACAACGCTGGACATCATCAGCGACCCGCTGCTGTGGGACCGCGGGCTCTACCGCTTCGTCAGCGATCACCGCGAGGGGCAGCGACCGGTGCTCGCAGCGCCATGGCGAATGTCGGTGTCGCCGGCTGAGATCGCACGCGGGGCGCCCGACCTCGGCGAGCACGACGACTATGTTCTCAACGAGATCCTCGGTAGTCGGGCGATGAAAAGGAGTGGCGCACATGACTGACACGTTGGCCGGCACCGTCGCGCTGGTGACCGGCGCCAGCAGCGGCATCGGCGCTGCGACCGCGCGGGCGTTGGCATCCCAGGGCGCCGCGGTCGCCCTGTTCGCCCGCCGTGCTGATCGACTGGAGGTACTCCAAGCCGACATCGAATCGGCCGGCGGCACCGCACTGGCAGTGCCCGCCGACGTCACCGATGCGGATCAGGTCGCCACGGCGGTGCGGTGCACGGTCGACCAGCTGGGGCGGCTCGACACCGTGGTCAACAACGCCGGGCTGATGCGCATGTCGCCGGCTTCCGAAGCGTCACTGCAGGATTGGGATGATCTGGTCAGGGTCAACATCCAGGGCGTCCTCTACGTGACCCGCGCCGCGCTCCCGCACCTGATCGATGCCGCCGCAAACTCACCGCGCGGTGTCGCCGATCTGGTCACGATCAGCTCCACTGCCGGCTGGGTGGCCCGGCCGAACACCGCCGTCTACTCGCTGACCAAGTTCGGGGTGAATGCGTTCAGCGAGGGGATCCGCCAGGAGTTGATCGGCAAGCGAGTACGGGTCGGCGTGGTGGGCCCCGGCACGGTCGATACCGAGATCGGCGACCACCTACCCGCCGAGGCGCGGGCGGCGTTCGACCGCCAGACCGCGGACATGGTCAAGCTGGCAGCCGACGACATCGCCGACGCCGTGCTGTACGTCGTCACCCGTAACCGCAGAGTCGCCGTCAACCACATGTTGGTGCGCGCCGCCGAGCAGACCTGGTGATGCGGGTCGACCGATGGGTGACCGGGGACCACTTCGGTCTTTCCATGCCCGCCGACCCATCGGCGTTGCGTTCAGGCGGCACAGCCTTTCTCACTGATGCCTTCCGCGCCGCGGGGGTATTGGACGCCGCTGGGAGCGTCACCCGGATCAGCGAGTTCGAAGAAGTTGCGGGCGGGAGCACCGGCCGCAAGGTATGTCTGCGGGTCGAGTACGACAATTCCGAACCCGGCTACACCGAGCTGTTCGCGAAGTTCTCCCGCGACTTCGACGACCCGGTCCGCGACCGCGGAAAGACCCAGATGGAATCCGAAGTCCTCTTCGCCTCGCTGTCGCGCGAACCGGGATTCCCGATCACCGTCCCGGCTGCCCAATTCGCCGACTACCACCGCGACACCGGGACCGGCCTACTGATCTCAGAGCGAATCCCATTCGGGATCAACGGTATCGAACGGCAATACCATAAATGCCTCGACTACGAGATGCCCGAGTCGCTGGAACACTACCGGGCACTGCTCACGGCGCTGGGCCGGCTGGTCGGCGCCACCGCTGCGGACACATCGCCGTCGGCGACCACTTCCCGGTCGACATGCAGGCAGCACAGGTGGGCGAGCGGGCACCGATCAGCCCGGAGAAACTGACCCGTCGACTTGACCAGCTCGCCGATTTTGCCGCAGCCAACCGCGGACTGCTGTCTGCCGACATCGTTTCACCGCAATTGAATTCGCGTCTGCGGGTCGACGCCCCCCGGCTTCTCGAACACGAGCAAGCGGTTTGGGACTACCTGGCCGGCCAGACCGACTACATTGCCTTGTGCCATTGGAACGCCAACATCGACAACGCCTGGTTCTGGCGGGATGCCGACGGCGTGTTGTGCTGCGGGCTGCTCGACTGGGGCTGCGTCGGCCAGATGAACGTGGCCATGGCCCTGTGGGGTGCGCTCTCAGGTGCCGAACTCGACCTGTGGGATCACCACCTCGACGAACTGCTGAATGTGTTCGTCGATGAGATACGTCGTTGCGGCGGACCCGAGCTCAGCGTCGACGAGCTGAGTTGTCAGCTCATGCTCTACGTCGGGATCATGACGGTCGCGTGGCTGCTGGACGTGCCCGCGCTGATCCGTTCACGCTTCGGCGACGCCGCTGCGGCGATGACCAGAGAACACCCGCTGATCAAGAACGACGAGAGCGTCCGGGCACCTCTGCAGATGCTGAACAACGCGCTGCATCTCTGGGACACAAAGCGATTCGGCACTCTGCTGGATACTGTCCTAGTGCCATGAGGGGCTGGTGGTCAGTACCTGCGGCCCGTCGTCGGTGATAACGAGACTGTCGCGACGCAGCACCCCGCCCCGCCCCTCCTGCCAGACGTAGCCGGTGAGCGCCAGCACCATTCCGGTGTCCAGCCGTTCGGCGGCCGCGGTGGCCGGAAGTTGCCGGGACACCACCGGTGGATCGAAGCCGAGCCCCAGTCCGTGCGCGACCGCCATCGGCGGCAACGGTTCGCCGACGTCCTGGTATGCGGTGAGTAGGTCACCGGCGCGGCGACCGGGCTGACATACCGAAATGAGTCTGTCCCACAACGTATTCAGCCGCTGATAAAGCACGCCAGTCGATTCGTCCTGCTCACCCACCGGCCAGGTCCGAGCCACCTCGGCCACGTAGCCATCGGCCAGCGATCCCGCCGACAAGACGACCAGGTCGCCCTCTCGTACTTCACCGTCTCCCGCGGCCCGCCAAGGATGTTCGCGCGACGTCACCCACGCAGCGTCCTGAGTCGCCGGTGTGCTGACACCACCGGCCGCCATCGCCTCCAGCACCGCACCCGCCAGCGTCTGCTCGGACAACGCGGGCCGTAATTCGTCGACCCCCGCGGCCAGGCCCGCCTCGGCGACCCGCACGGCGGGGCCCATGGCGGCGATCTCGTCGGCCGTCTTGGTCCGTCGCGCACGGAGCATGGGCAGCTCGCCGTCGACGAATTCTGCGTTGGGAAACGCCATCGGCAGCAACGTGGCGAAAGTCGGTGTGAGCGCATCGGTTCCGACCCGCCTGGCGGTCGACGACCCGTCGATGCTCTTCAGCACGTCGATGAACGTCATGGGATTCCAGGCCAAACCATAGAGCCGGTCGCGACCGATTTCGTCGGGGACTCCCTCATCGTCGGTGCTCATCAGGTAGATCTCGCCGGTGCCGCGCAGCATTACGCAGACCGGACCGAACGGCCGCGTCCCGCCGATCCACAACTGCGGCGCCCCGGTCACGTAGCGGACGTTGGCCTGACGACCCAGCACCAGCACATCGATGTCGTGGGATTCCATCTGCGCCAGCGCCCGTTGCCGGCGGCCGAAGCGAAGGTTACGGGCATCAGGCAAGACCTGAGTGGCCATCGTCAGCGCCCGCCGTAGGGCGCGTAGGGGTAGTCGGTGATCCGGATGGCGCCATCTTCGGTGATGACCACGATCTCCTCGCTGCGGTAACCGCCGGTGCCGTCTTCCCACACCACCGGCTCCAGCACCAGCGTCATGCCGACCGGGAAGACGAAGTTGTCGTCGAACTCCTGCCCCAGATCGGTGCCGATCATCGGCGGCTCGGCAGGATAGATGCCGATGCCGTGTCCGAGGTAGAAGTGCGGCAGCCATGGCTTGGTGCCGCCGTTGGCGGCGATCGCCGCACGAGCCAGATCACCCGATGTGGCACCGGCTTTGGTGACGTCGAGCACGGCGTCGAGAATGTGTTGCCACTGTTGGTACTGAGCTTGCTGGCGTGCCGACGGCTGGTCGCCGACGATCCAGGTTCGGCCGAAATCCGAACAGTAGCCGGCGTAGCTGATGCTGACATCGGTCCAGAGCACGTCGCCCCGGGCGAGCTCGCGTTCGTTGGTCAGCAGTGGCAACGCCAGGTCGCCGTGCGTCGTCCACACCCCCTCGGCGCGCGAGCGTGGCATCACCTGCCAGATAGCCTCCAGCATGTTGGCCGTTGCACCCAATTCGAATGCCCGGCGCACCAACCTGGCCGACAGATCGGTCTGCCGCACACCGGGCGCAAGCTGCTGTTGAACGTCGACCATCGCGGCTTCGGTGATGCGACTCGCCTGGCGCAGGCACGCGACCTGGTCCGGTGTCTTGACCAGATTCGACGCTCCGATCACGACGGCCGCCTCCGATGGCGGCCCACCGGGAAAGATCCGGTCGGCGTTGCGGCGCATCGCCCCGGTCATCTCGTCGACCGCGACACGGGCTCCCGGCGGGATCAACTCGGCGATCACCCGGGCGAATTGCTCAACCCCCTCGTCGAATTCGAGGTACAGCGCATCGTGCAGGTGATCGAGCGGCACTTGAGCTTCCGACGCCGCGCCGCCCCGGAACGGAATGAACAGGTGCGGATGCACATCGTCGGCCAGCACGATCGCCACCGGGCGCTCGACGTGCGACAGCCCGGCGTCCAGCACCGGCCAGCTGGCGCCGGTGGAGTACACCACGTTGTCGTTCATCAGCAGGATCAGCGCGTCGATGCCATGCTCGACCATCGCGCTGTGAAGGCGGGCGCTGATGTCGCGATGCATCCTGGCAAAGTCGGGCTCGTCGGGAATGACGAAGCTGTGCAGGCCAGACGATGCTGTCATCTCATATGCCCAGGAACTGTTTGATGTTCCCGCTGACCACGCGAGCCGCATTGTCGGGGCCGACAGCGTCGACGACGGCGGCCAGCGACTTCTCCGAATAGCCGTAGCTGCTCTCGTTGTGCGGGTAGTCCGAGGACCACATCACCTTGTCGACGCCGATCTCGTCGATCAGCTTCAGTCCGAGCGGGTCGACGATGAACGACGCGCTC
>JAVHWH010000157.1:0-21299 GCA_032159915.1 Mycobacterium sp. | reverse complement strand
TTGCCGGCAAGACGCTGATCCAGGGCGAGCCGGACGCTTCCAGCTTCCCCTCCGGCGGCCTGCGCAGCACCTTCGAAGCCCGCGGCTACACCGGCTGGGACGTCACCAGCCCGGCCTACATCCTGGAGAACCCGAACGGGAACACGCTGTGCATCCCGACCGTGTTCGTGTCGATGACCGGTGAAGCACTCGACTTCAAGACGCCGCTGCTGCGCAGCCAGCAGGCGATGGGTAAGCACGCCGAGCGCGTCCTGAAACTGTTCGGCCATAAGGATCTCAACCACGTCGTGTCGTTCTGTGGCCCTGAGCAGGAATACTTCCTGATCGACCGGCACTTCTTCCTCGCCCGGCCGGACCTCATCAACGCAGGCCGAACGTTGTTTGGCACCAAGCCGCCGAAGGGCCAGGAATTCGATGACCACTACTTCGGCGCTGTCCCGGAGCGGGTGCTCGGTTTCATGATGGACACCGAGCGGGAGCTGTTCAAACTCGGTATCCCGGCCAAGACCCGGCACAACGAGGTGGCTCCCGGCCAGTTCGAACTGGCGCCGATGTTCGAGCGGGCCAACATCGCCTCCGACCATCAGCAGCTGACGATGACGGTGTTCAAGACGATCGCCAAAAAGCACGGCATGGAATGTCTGTTCCACGAGAAGCCGTTCGCCGGCGTCAACGGGTCGGGTAAGCACGTCAACTTCTCCATGGGCAACTCCGAGCTGGGCTCGCTGCTGGTTCCGGGCGACACCCCGCACGAGAATGCGCAGTTCCTGGTGTTCTGTGCCGCGGTGATCCGCGCGGTGCACAAATTCGCTGGGCTGCTTCGGGTTTCGGTGGCCTCGGCCACCAACGACCACCGCCTGGGTGCCAATGAAGCGCCACCGGCGATCATCTCGATCTTCCTCGGTGAGCAGCTCGCCGACGTGTTCGAGCAGATCGCTAAGGGCGCCGCGACGTCGTCAAAGGGTAAGGGCACCATGATCATCGGTGTCGACACCCTGCCGCCGCTGCCGACCGACCCGGGCGACCGCAACCGCACCAGCCCATTCGCGTTCACCGGCAACCGATTCGAGTTCCGGGCGCCCGGCTCCGGGCAGACTGTTGCCGTGCCGCTCATCGTGCTCAACACCATCATGGCGGACTCATTGGACTACCTGGCCACCAAGCTGGAGAAAGCCGTCGAAGACGGTGAGGGCTTCGACAAGGCAGTGCAGACGCTGCTCACCGAGATCATCACCGAACACGGCGATGTGGTCTACAACGGCGACGGCTATTCGGAGAAGTGGCAGATCGAGGCGGCCGAGCGCGGCTTGCCGAACCTGAAGACCACGCTGGACGCCGTTGGCGAGTTGATCAAGCCCGAAGCGATCGAGCTCTTTGAGAATTACGGTGTGTTCAGCGAGCGCGAACTGCACAGCCGCTACGAGGTCCGCCTGGAGCAATACGCGTTGACGGTCGCGGTCGAGGCCAAGCTCGCCGTGGAGATCGGCTCCACCATCATCCTGCCCGCGGCGATTCGTTATCAGACCGAGCTCGCTCAGAACGTCGCGGCGTTGAAGGCTGCGGGCATCGAGCCGAGCATCGCCCTCCTGGAGGCGGTGACGGGCCCCATCAACGAGCTCGAAACCGGACTATCGACCCTGAAGGCGGCGCTGGCAGACCACCCCGCGGAGTCGGCGCTCGATGAGGCAAAGCACGCACAGGAAAAGCTGCTGCCGGCGATGGAGACGATCCGGACTGCGGCCGACGCTCTGGAAGGCGTTGTGGCCGACGACCTGTGGCCACTGCCCACCTACCAGGAGATGCTCTACATCCTGTGAGGTAGAGATCTGGATCGCTCTGTACTCTGGACGCGAAGTCTGTGCCCTGGTTGAGTCCGCAGCCGATGGCGTAATACGAAGCGAATTCGTGGGACATCGGTCGACGGCAGCCCATTGTCTCGGCGCGCAATTGTTGCGACAACGAAAGGGCGTTATGAGTATGCCCTCATGGCGGGACCACAATGACGGCAGCGAGACGACAGCGACGACGATCGCCAACCGGGAAGTCGCCGCGCAGATCGACGTCGAGGTCACTGCTCCCAGCACCCTGGAGTTCCAGATCGCGGTCGCCCGACTGCCGGGCCTCGAGGTTCACGAGTCTCTGGCAATCACGTTGGACGGCAAGCCACTTCAGCCTCGCGAGATCATCGGACCGCACGAAAGCCGGATTCACGCGATCGACGTCGGGACGGGCGCGGTGAGCCTGTCCTATCAGGCGACGGTGTTGGGTGAAGCCAATCCCGCGCCGGTCCGCGATATCGACGTGATCACTTACCTCCGGCCGAGCCGTTACGCCGAGGCCGACAAGTTCTTCGGCTTCGCGGCCACCGAGTTCGGGCAGTACACCGACTCGGCGACATTGCTGGAAAAGGTCGCCGCCTGGGTCGGGGCGCGCCTGGACTACGTGCCGGGGTCCAGTGACCCGATCGACGGCGCCGCCGACACGTTGCTCGCGGGCGCGGGAGTGTGCCGCGACTATGCCCACCTAGTGGTCGCCTTGTTGCGTGCGGTGAATGTGCCGGCTCGACTGGTGGCGGTCTACGCCCCCGGATGCGACCCGATGGACTTTCACGCGGTAGCCGAGGCGCTCGTCGAAGGCGAATGGCGCGTCGTCGACGCGACGTGCCTGGCTCCGCGGCAGTCGATGGTGCGCATCGCCACGGGACGCGACGCCGCGGACACCGCGTTCCTGGACAACCACAAAGGCTCGATCACCTTGAACAACATGATGGTCACTGCTTATGTGGACGGCGAACTCCCCATCGATTCGATCGACCACCTGGTGAGTTTGAGCTAACCCAGATGGAGCCGCTCGCGGATTGAGTCGGCGATGAAGCGCTTGGCGGGCACTGGGCTAAAGTTGCGGGCCGCTTCGGTCAACGCCGCGTGCGCGTCTGCGCTCAATTCGAGATCTGCTGCGGCGACGTTGAATTCGAGCTGCTCGACGCTGGACGCTCCTGGAATGGCGACCACGCCGGGAAGCTGGATCAGCCAGGCCAGCGCCACCTGCGCGGGATTGGCGCCGACGTCTGCGGCGACCTCGCGCAGCGTCTGCAACAACGGCTCGATGCGGCGCAAGTTCTCGGTACCGAACAGCGAGTTGATCGCCCGGACCCCGCCGGGCCGGTTGTCGACACCGTATTTGCCGCCCAGCAGTCCCTGCGCCAGCGGGCTGTACGCGATCACCACGCGGTTCTCCTGCTCGGCGAACGGCACCAGATCGTTGAGCGCTTGCGGGTGGGCCAGCGAGAAATGCACCTGGTTACTGATGACCGGTCGCCCGAGCGCGGCGTCGGCCTGCTTCCACCGCGACAGCGAATAGTTCGACACACCGGCCGCACCGATCACGCCGTCGTCGAGGAGGTCGCGCATGCCCGGCATGATCACCGAGTCGGGGACCACCGGGTTGGCCTGGTGGATCTGATAGAGCGGGATGCGCTTGATCTGCAGCCGCCGGGCGCTGGCCCGCGCGCGCTGCTTCACTACGGCGGGAAACGGCGCAACCGGGAAAATCTTGCTGGCCACCGCAACCTGGTCGCGCTCGTCGCCGAGCGCCTCGCCCAGGATCCGCTCGCTCTTGCCCAGGCCGTACACCTCTGCGGTGTCGAAGAAGGTGACGCCCAGCGCACGGGCTCGACGGACGATGTCGCCGGCCGGCCCGGAGGCGTAGCTGTCGCCGTAGCCCCACTCGCGGGAGCCGAACTGCCAGGTGCCCAAACCGATCCGGCTGACGCTACCGACGCCCTCGACGTCTAGATACTTCATCTAGTCCACGGTACTGACCGCCCAATGGTGACTAGCCGATGGCTCGGTGCTTCTCGAGTACGTCGATGACTTTGTGGCTCTGGACCACGTCTTCCGCTTCGCATAACTGCCGCAATTCGTTGACAACCGTCTGAAGTACATCGAGCCGCTGCGACGCTTGAGTCAGAGTGGCGAGCCAGGCGTCGTAGTCGCGCTCGTCGTAGCCCATCTCGGCCACCGGAAACGAAGTCATGCTCATGGCACTCACCCTTCCCACACTTCGATGCGCGGGCGCACCGAGTCTTGTGTTGTTGGCTGTCGATTAACCGGAGGAAAACGTGTCTAAACTCACAGCTCACGAACGCCCGAGTATCCGGATCGAACGTCTGAACAGTCGGAATCGAAGAGAAGGTATGGAACGCCGGAGCGGCGGCCGATACGCTGTGCCTGCAGCGGGCGCGTTACAGGAAAGGGCGTAAATGTCACGCACAGTAGTCGTCGGGGCGTCGAGTGGGCTCGGGCGTTGTATCGGTATCGGTCTTGCGCAACGGGGCGGACAACTCGCTTTTCTGGCGCGGCGCCGCGGGCGTATCGAGGCGGCGGCCGAGGAGGCCGGCATGGGTGCGATCGCCGTCGAATGCGATGTCACCGACGAGCGGTCGTGCCGGTCGGCGTTCGACCAGGCGGCCGAGTCGATGGGTGGCATCGACAACCTGATCTACACGCCTGCGATCAGCCCGCTGGTCCGGATGGTCGACACGGGCGCCGATACCTGGCGGCGCATCTTCGACACCAACGTGATCGGCGCATCGCTGGCCACCGCGGCGGCGATCCCGCATCTGACGGCGTCTGCCGGCAAGGCGGTCTACCTCTCCTCCGATGCCGGCAGCTTCGGTCCGCCGTGGCCCGGCCTGGGCGCCTACGGCGTCAGCAAGGCCGCGTTGGAACGGCTCGTGGAAGCTTGGCGGGCCGAGCATCCCGACGTCGGCTTCACGTCGCTGATCGTCGGCGAGTGCGCGGGCGGGGAGGGTGACGCGGCAACCGGGATGAACGCCGGCTGGGACATGGACCTGGCGATGAAGGCTTACCCGTTATGGGTGTCCGGTGGCTGCATGCCCGGCAAGTTGATGCCGGTCGAAGATCTCATCGAGGTGGTGCAGACGATTCTGCAAACCAACTCCTCGACGTCGATGCCGGTAGTGGTGGCCAGGGGTGCGCCGGCAGCCCAGGTCGCCTTCCCGGACACCAATTAGCCCAAGCCGCAAAGCCAATCGGCACTGCCGCCATCGCCCGTCCTTTACAGTTGCGCTGACAATCACGAGCGAAGGAGACGCGGATGGCGTGGTTCATGGCCCTACAAGGCCCACACCACACACCACACCAGTCGATGGTCTACGAACTCCAGGACGGAGTCGACGTAGACAAGATCGCCCAGGAGCTGGTCAGTTCGGCGACTCTGGACCGGGTTGTGGCCGTTCCCGCGGTGCTGTCGGCGAACAAGCGCCGGCATCAGAAGGTGACGATCTACGTCCGTCCCGCAGCGTGGGGGCTGTGGTCCTTCTACGAGCTCTCCGAAGAGGATCGCCGTGAGATGGCGAAGAACAATCCAGTGGTCAACGCGCTCGCGCAGGCTGCGCAGCAACGGGCGGCGGCACAGGGAAAGCAGGCGCCCGGTGGCCCGATGACCGTGCAGGTCAATCCGTTGACCGGCCAGGTAGGTCCGGCCAACTCCGGTTAGACGGCTAGGCGGTGTGTTGCGAATCGCCGGGGTCCTCTGATGACGCGGCCCCCAGCGTGCTCAACATGCCGACCGCGGCCCGGTGCCAGGTGAACATCTCGGCGCGTCGCCGTGCGCAGGCGCGGCGGTGATCTTCGGGGCGGCTGACCACTGCGGTGACAGCCTCGGCGATGGCTGCCGGGTTGTTGTCGGCCAGCGCTCCGCTGTCGGGGGTGATGATTTCACCCAGTGCGGAGGTGCGCGACACCACGGCCGGGGTCCCGCAGGCCAGCGACTCCAGCGCCGCCAGTCCGAAGGTTTCGTGTGGCCCCGGTGCGAGCGCGACATCGGCCGACGCCAGCAACTCGGCGACACTGTGCCGATCGGAAACGAACCCGGTGAAGTTGATCGGCAGCCGCGCGGCCTGCCGCTGCAATCTGGCCCGCAGCGGCCCGTCTCCCACCACGACCAGGCGGGCGGCAACGCCGGCGTCGCGCAACGCGGCAACCGCGTCGATACTGCGGTCGGCCCGCTTTTCCACCGACAGCCGTCCGCAGTGCACCAGCAGTATCTCGTCGGGCGTCGCCCAGCGCTGACGCACCAGGGCGGAGCGGCGCGACGGGTGAAACGTCTCCAGGTCGACGCCGAGCGGGATGGTCACGGTGTTGGTCGCGCCGATGCGATCGAACTCTTCGCGCGCGAACCCGGTCGTGCAGACCACCGTGTCGTAGTCGGCGGCCGTGCGCCGGTTGGCGAAGTCGGCGAACCGGCGTGCGGCCGGGCGCGGAAGTATCTGAGCGGCAAGGCGATCGAGACGTTCGTGGGAGATCATCACGGTCGTCGCGCCGTGGTCACGGCCCCAGCGTCCCAGCGATCGCAGCGTGAGCCGGTCGGACACCTCCAGGGTGTCCGGCTGCCGGGCTTCCAGCAGTGTCCGCACCGGCCCGGGCAGCACGGCGCGATATCCGCCGGTGAACGGAATCAGCTTGGCGGGCACAGTGATTCGCTCGACGCCGGTCGGCAGATGGGCGTGCTCGGCGTGTCGGCCCGGGACTATCAGGACCACCTCATGGCCGGCGGCGCAGTATTCCGCACCGAGTCGATCGACGGCGGTCCGAAGGCCGCCGGAGCGAGGCCCATAGAAGTTGGCCACCTGAACGACACGCATACTCCCCAGCACAACCGGTGCTCGTGTGCGGTCAACGATCTGACACTGACGATCGGCTGAACAGGCCGTGAACACCGGAGCCCGGCCCGGCAGCGGCTTCAGGCTGTGACGGGTCGCAGACGGAAGACTCTGATATGTCGGGGCGCGCAGCTCACCCGGTAGCGCTCATAACCGGCGTAGAAATCGGCGGCTCTGGCCCATGCCGACGCACGCTCCTGGCCGGTGAGTAGCTCGGCGCGGTATTGCGCTGGAGCGGCTCGAAACTCGACCGTGCATTCCGGGTGGGCGAGCAGATTGGCACTCCAGGACGGGTGTTGCGGGCGACCGTAATTAGACCCGATCGCGAGGAGTCCACCGGAGTCGTCGATCAACGCCAGCGGTTGGGTGCGCGGCAGCCCAGATTTAACGCCGGTCGTCGTGACCAGTCCCACTGTGTCGATTCCCGCCGAACTCAGGCGGCCGTTGGTGCGGGGGATCACAAGTTGGTCGATCCGCGGCGCGAGGTGGACCAAGAATCGATAACCCGCCGGGCTCATCAGGGCGCGCTCGATGAGCACTTCGTCCCACCGCAGCCGTCGTCCGCGGATCGGACTCCACCGGCGAAGGGGCATCAGCCGACGGTACTCAGTTTGCTGATCGGCCGAGAAGGCTTTGACCGAACCGTCAGTTATCACCGCACGTGCAGGGCCGTTGTATCGGGGTATACCGGGTCTCGCGAGGTATTCTGTAGTTGCACAACGGGTCGGACCTACGTGGGGGTTGGGAAGAGGAGATGCGCCGATACGCGGCCATATTCGTCGCGGCCGGTGTCGGAATTGTGGTCGCGGGATGCGGCGTCAGCAGTCATGCCATTCAGACGTCGACGACGACCATCACATCGCTGATTCCCCGGCCGGTGGTCTTGCGCGAACTCGAGTCTTTTTTGCTGACGCCGGCTCAGGTGAACCCGCTGATGGGTGCCACCGGGATTTCGCTGATCCGCAAGCACGACGAGATGTCGGACGACAGCGCCACCATGCGGCCCCACGAATGTCTGGCTGTGGACGGTTCGGCGCAGGCTCAGGTGTACGCCAACAGCGGTTTCACCGCTGTCCGAGATCATGAGCTCAATGACGGCGACAGCTTCACTCATTACGCCGAGCAGGCGGTGGTGCTGTTCCCGACCGTCAAGCAGGCCCAGATTTTCTTCGTCGGCTCGGCCCTGCGCTGGCCGGCCTGCCATCACTACGTCCACACCCAGTCCAGAACGGAGTGGGACGTCGGGGAGATATCGGACGACAACGACGTGTTGAGCGCGATTGCGACCCAAGAACAAGCGAAAGCCGGCGGGTGGGCCTGCGGTCGGGCGCTGGCGGTGAAGAACAACGTCGTCGTCGACGTCAACACCTGCAGCCCGAATCCGGCGAACTCGGCCGTCGACATCGCCAATCAGATTGTCGCGAAAATCGCTTCGCGGTAACAGCTTTCGCTAGTCGGGTCCGGACGGCCCCAGCAGGCGTGCTTCCTCGAGGTCCATGCCGGCCTGCAATTCCAGCAAGACGGCGTCGTCAATGCGGCGTTGGTCGCGCAGCTCGGTGATGGCCTGGCGTTTATGTTCGAGCACGCCCAGACGGACTTGTCGGATCATGTCGCTTTTGGCTTCGGCGTCGTTGCGGGTCGAACCGTCACCACCGGCTCTGACCAGCGCCGCGTGTTGTTTGAATTCGGCGTGCAGACGGTTCTGAAGGTCGTCGCTGACGCCGAGTTCGGCGGCGACCACCGGCAGCGCGTCGAGCGCGGCCTGCGCGCCATGGCAACGGGCAAGCCGCAATTCGTCGGCGTGGGCCTCGTCTTCGGGGATCTTCGCCCACCGGACTACTGCGGGCAACGTGCTGCCCTGCACGAGCACGGTCGTCAGGATTACGAACGACACCACGAACACGATCAGGTTGCGATCGGGAAACGGCGTGCCGCTGCGGGTGGTCAGCGGGACCGCCAGCGCCGCGGCCAGCGAGACGGCGCCGCGGAATCCGGCCCAGCCGGATACGACGCGTTGACGCCAGTCGACCCGACGTTCTCGCTGTGCCTGGCGTCGGTCCACCGCCCGAATGAACGCCGTGGTGGCTTCGCCCCAGACGATCCGGGTGGTGACCACAACCAGCGTCACGGCGCCGGCCATGACGACTGCGTGATGAATGCCGCCGTCGATCTGGGCGACTCCGCGCACCGCGCTGGGTAACTGCACTCCGACGAACACCCATAGTGCCCCGTTGATCAGGAACGTCGCGATGTCCCAGAACGCGAAGGTCACCAGCCGGGACCGCGCCCGAATCACCCGCGGCGAGGCGTAGGCGAGCAACAATGCGGACACCAGCACGGCGACCACGCCGCTGCAGTCAATTGCGTTCGCGAGCAAGAATGCGGCGAACGGCGTCAGCAGACTCAGCGCCGCTTCTTCCTGCGGCGCATCGAGCCGGTGCCGGACCAGCGTCACGACGCCGCCGACCAGCAAACCCGCGGCGATCCCGCCGAGATAGGAAACGATGAAACGCACGGTCAGGTCGAGCGGGCCGACCGGCGCGCCGCCGATGGCGACCGATACGGCGACGCCGAACAGCACCAGCGCCGTCCCGTCGTTGATGATGCTTTCCGCGCGCAACACCGTCAGGGTGCGCCGCGGCAGCCGTTTGGCCAGACCGGCGACCGCGGCGGCGTCGGTGGGGGACAGCACCGCGCCGAGGACCGAGGCGGCGTGCGATTCCATCCCGAAGGCCCGCGCCGTCCACGCCACGGCAACCGCGTTGGCGATCACCAGGCCGACGCTGAGCAGCAAGATGATGCGCATGTTGGCGCGGATCTCGCGGAAGCTGGTGTTCAGGCTTTCCCAGTACAGGATCGCCGGAAGGAACAGCAACAGCACGATTTCGCCATCGAGCCGGACGTGACCGAACTTCGGGATAAGACCGAGCAGCGCGCCGAGGCCGATCAACAACACCGGCGGGCCTACCCGGTAGCGCCGGCCCAGCACCGTCCCCACGATCACGGTGGCGAACAGCACAACGATGACGACGAGCCCGAGCATCAGGACATGGTATTCGGACGCCGACCAGGCACAGACCGGGCCACAACCAGTGACTTCGGCGGTACGGACCGGATCAGCGCGGCGGCGTCCACGTGATCGGCAGTGCCTTGATGCCGTGGATGAACGCTGAGAGCAACCGCGACGGCTCGTCAGTGGCGACGACGTCGGGGATTTCGCGGTGCAACTCCTCGAACATCACCCGGATCTCGCGACGAGCCAAGTTGGCGCCCAGACAGAAGTGGGCCCCGCCGCCGCCGAAGCCGACGTGCGGATTCGGGTCGCGGGTCACGTCGAACTTCCACGGGTCGGCGAACTTCGACTCGTCGCGGTTGGCCGAGCAATACCACAACGTGGCCTTGTCGCCGGCGGCCATCGAGGCGTCGTGCATCTGGAAGTCTCGGGTGAGTGTGCGCCGCATGTACACCACCGGCGAGGCCCACCGCACGATCTCCTCGACAGCCGAATGCGACACCGGGTCGAAGTCCGACCACCACTTCTGCCGTTGCTCGGGATAACGAGTCAGCGCGACCAGCCCATGGCTGATCGCATTGCGGGTGGTCTCGTTACCGGCCACCGCCAACAGAATGAAGAACGACGCCACCTCCGCGGAGCTGAGTTGTTCGCCGTCGACCTCGGCCTGCACCAGGCTGGTGGTCAGATCGTCACCGTGGTTGACCCGCCGATCCTCGGCCAGCGCGGTGGCATACGCGCCGATGTCCATCGAGACGTGGAGGAATTCGTCGAACTCGGTGGTCAGATCGGGATCGCCGAAACCGAGGATCACATTGGTCCAGTGGAAGATCTTCTGGTGGTCTTCCTCGGGGATGCCCATCATGTCGCAGATGACCTGCAAGGGCAGCGGCCCGGCCAGCTCGGTGACGGCCTCGCCGTTGCCGTCGGGATGGTTGGCGACCATGTCGGCGACCAGCCGACGGGCCCGCTCGCGGACCGAAGCTTCTATGCGAGCCACCACCTTTGGGGTGAATGCTCTGCTGACGATTGAACGCAACCGCTGGTGCCGCGGGTCGTCCAGCACGATCATCGAGCCGAAATACTCCGATACTTCCGGTGTCTGGTCGTTGATGGTGATGTTCGGGCTGGAGCTGAAGATCTCGGGGTGGCGGCTGGCGAAGAACACGTCGTCGAGTCCGGTCAGCGCCCAGTGCCCGTGGCCTTTCTGGAAACCTTCCTGCACCGGCTCGTCCCAGAAGGAGACCGGCGCCTCGCGCCGAAGCGTGGCGAACGCGCCGTCACGCTGATCGTCGTCGAGTGCCCAGAAGTCCCACGCGCCGAGGTTGATGTCGGCGAGTGCGACATCGGGCGGCGGTGTGCCGTTCTTTCGGGTCGCGAGCCCCATGTTCGGCTGCGTACCCGGGTCAGGTCGAGCAGACAGTGCGGGCCGGCGCCCCGTGTGCGGTCGCCTGATTCACCACCTTGCCGTCGACCAGGATCGTGCAGGTGATCGAGCCGGCGCCCTGGGCGCTGATCACCAACACCCGGCTGCCGACGACGCCGAAATGCGTCTTCCACGGCAGCGGCACCTGCGCCTGCTGCTGCTGGCCGTCCGCCACCTGATAGGAGATGTAGTCGGCGACGGGCGCCGCGCCACTCACCTGATAGGTCACCTGGGTGGGCGGGTCCGCCTGCGCCGTTCCGGCCGGGCCCACCGTGGCCGCGAACGCGGTCAGGGCCACCACAAAGATCGCTTTGCTGGTCATGATCAACTCCCGCGAGATCGTGTCTTCTCCGGATCGTGTCACCCGCACCGGCCGGATGGGGCTGGTTTCGGGTCTTTCTCGAACTGCGGAGTTTCCGACGTGCCGCTGTTGAACCAATGCCCAAGAATGATCGTCACCACTAGACGAACTGCGCGGCGAGGAG
This sequence comes from Mycobacterium sp., assembly GCA_032159915.1. Classification (GTDB taxonomy): domain Bacteria; phylum Actinomycetota; class Actinomycetes; order Mycobacteriales; family Mycobacteriaceae; genus Mycobacterium. The sequence goes on along the minus strand of JAVHWH010000157.1, from coordinate 9,690 downwards.
CACAGCGATGACCGAACCCACCGGCCCGCCGGCACGCTGGCGCCCCGCGCGCCGTGATGTCCTGCGCGGCGCCGCGGCGGTGGGTGCCTTCCTGGCGGTCGACGTCGCCGCGTTGCTGACTGCCAACAACTGGATCGGGCCGGCCCGGTTGACGCCGCAGACCTTCCTCGACGGATTCGCGAAAGTTTTCGGCCGCCAGCCAGGCTTCCGGAAGAACCATGCCAAGGGCGTGGGCGTCACCGGATGGTTCGACGGCAACGGCAACGCCAGCGGCTTGTCCAAGGCCGCAGTGTTCGGGCCGGTCCGCACGCCGGTTGTCGGTCGTTTCTCACTGGCCGGCGGGAACCCGCATACCGCGGACACGGCCAAGGCCGTGCGCGGCCTGGGGCTGGCCTTCGGATTCCCCGGTGCCCGGCAGTGGCGGATCGCGACCATCAATCTGCCTGTCTTCCTCGATAAATCGCCACAGGGTTTCTACGACCGGCTGATCGCCTCGGCCGTGGTTGGCGGTACCGGTAAACCCGACCCCAACGCGATGAAGGTGTTCCTGGCCGCGCATCCGGAAACGAAGCGCGCCATGGCGATTGTCAAGCAGCATCCGCCGACGCCCGGATTCGCCGACAGCGTTTTCAACGGGCTGAACGCCTTCTACCTGGTCGACGAAACCGGCGCGCGGGTGCCGGTGCGGTGGTCGCTGACCCCGCTGCAAGCGGCGCTGCCGCCGGCGTCCGGGCCGAACGCGGTGTTCGATCCGCTGACCCGGCAGCTGCAAGCCGGACCGCTGCGCTGGCGGTTGATTCTGACCCTCGGCGGCCCAGAGGATCCGACCGGCGACGCGACCGTCCCGTGGCCCGCCGACCGCCGCACCGTCGACGCCGGAGTGCTCACCCTCGACGCCGTCGCGCCCGAGGCCGACGGCAACGCCCGCGACGTCAACTTCGACCCGTTGGTACTGCCGCCGGGCATCGAGCCGTCGGACGATCCGCTGCTCAGTGCGCGGTCGGCCGTCTACGCCGCGTCCTACCGGCGCCGGACAGGGGAGAACACGCTGTGACCGATGCCGCCGAGGTCAACACATTCACCCCGCTGAGCAGAGTTCTGCACTGGCTAACGGCCGTGCTGGTGTTCGCGGCCTTATTCGTCGGATTTGTGATGGTTAATTCGGTCGGCGGCTATGCCGGCTTGCTTGCACTGCACAAGACGCTGGGCGCACTCATCCTGCTGGTGATGGTGGTGCGCGTCGTCAACCGGCTGACCCACCACCCGCCCGCCTGGCCGTCGACGATCGGCGCGCGCGAAGGCAAACTCGTGGGGTTCTCCGAGAAGTTGCTGTATGCCTTGCTGCTTGTCCAGCCACTGGTCGGCTGGGCGATGATCTCGGCCGCCGGTGAGCCGGTGGTGGTGTTCGGCTGGCTGCGGCTGCCACGGATCGCGCCGTTCGACGGGCAGCTGTATTGGGTTCTGCGGCAAGCCCATTCGGTGGTGGCCTACACGCTGATGGCAGCGATTGCCGCGCACGTCTCCGCGGTGCTGCTGCACACGCTGACGCTGCGCGACCGGCTGATCGAGCGGATGACTTTCCGGTTTCGGACAAAGGCCGACCGCAGCCGCGCCTAGGGTGAACCGGGGTTCGTCGACGAAGAGGTGGCGCATGGCTAAACGGGTTGTGGTCTGGGGTACCGGTTTCGTCGGAAAGATGGTGATCGCCGAGATCGTCAAACATCCCGAGTTCGAACTCGTCGGTGTCGGTGTCAGCAACCCGCAGAAAGTCGGCCGTGACGTCGGCGAAATCTGCGGGCTTGCCCGACGGATCGGCGTGACCGCAACCGACGACGTCGACGCGCTGATCGCGCTGAAACCCGACGCGCTGGTGCACTACGGCCCGACGGCAGCTCACGCGGACGCCAACATCGCGTTGATGACGCGGTTTTTGCGCGCGGGCGTCGATGTGTGTTCCACGGCGATGACGCCTTGGGTGTGGCCGACGATGCACCTCAATCCGCCGAACTGGATCCAGCCGATCACTGCGGCGTGCGAGCTCGGTGAGTCGTCCTGCTTCACCACCGGCATCGACCCGGGATTCGCCAACGACCTATTCCCGATGACGCTGATGGGGCTGTGTTCGGAGGTGCGCACGGTCCGTGCCTCCGAGCTACTGGACTACACCAACTACGAGGGCGACTACGAAGTCGAGATGGGCATCGGCCGCGAGCCGGAATTCCGGCCGATGCTCGAAAACCGGGAAGTACTGATCTTCGCCTGGGGTGGCACCGTCCCGATGATCGCCCATGCCGCGGGCATCATGCTCGACGAGATCACCACGACCTGGGACAAGTGGGTGACCCCCGACGAACGCAAAACGGCCAAGGGTGTCATCCCGGCCGGCCACGTCGCCGCGGTCCGCTTCACCATCAACGGGATCTATCAGGGCCAGACCAGGATTCAGCTCGAACACGTCAACCGGATCGGGTTGGACGCGGCGCCGGACTGGCCGGCGGGCACCAAGGACGACGTCTACCGCGTCGACATCGAAGGCACGCCCAGCATCTCGCAGGAAACCGCCTTCCGGTTCACCGACGGATCGGGACGAGACGCCGCCGCGGCCGGTTGCCTGGCCACCGGACTACGGGCACTGAACGCAGTCCCCGCCGTCAACGATCTCCCGCCGGGCTGGGTCACGGCGCTGGATCTCCCGCTGATTCCCGGAGTGGGCACGATCCGTTAGCCGACGGTAGCCGGCAGGCCGAACCGGGTCTGCCGATAAGTTAGTTATCAATGCGCACAATGGAACGACATGGCTGACGGAGAACAACCGGCGTTGGGCCTCTCGGTGGGGGCCACCAACCTGGCCGCGGTGACCGCCGAAGGGTCGGTGACCCGCAAGCCGGTGCTGACGCTGTATCGGCAGCGCCCACCCGAGGTGGGCGTGCCGTCGGAGAACCCCAAGCTCAACGAGCCGGGGTTGGTGATCACCGACTTCGTCGACCGGGTGGGCGATCCGGCCGGCGTCGAGGCAGCCGACAACACCATGCATCGCAGCGAAACCCTGCTCGCCGATGCCCTGCGGGCGTTGGCGTACACCGCCACCGACGGACGCTCGCTTCCCGAGGCCGTCGCCGTCACCCACCCTGCGCACTGGGACCCGGCCGCGGTCAACGCGACCAGGATCGCGTTGAGCCGGGTGTCGGAATGGTCGGACGGTCGACTGGTCCTGCTGCCCGACTCTGCCGCCGCGCTGCACGCGTTGCACGCCAATCCCGGTGTACCCGAAAGCGGGATCGTCGCGGTATGCGACTTCGGTGGCTCCGGGACGACACTCAGCCTGGTGGACGCGGCGGACGGCTACCAGGCCGTCGCCCCTGCAGTTCGGCACACGGAGTTCTCCGGGGACCGGCTGGATCAGGCGCTGTTGAATCACGTGATCACCGACCTGTCGACGGCCGGTTCGTTCGACACGTCGGCCACCTCGGCAATCGGTTCGCTCAAGCAACTGCGAACCGCGTGCCGATATGCGAAAGAGCAACTGTCCTCGGCCAATACGACCGCGCTGACCGCCGATGTGCCCGGCTATCGCGGCGAGATACAGCTGACCCGTGCCGACCTCGAGGATGCGATCCGGCAGCCGTTGGACAGTTTCATCGGCTTCTTCCATAACGTGTTGCAGCGCAATGGCATTCGTCTGGCCGACCTGGCTGCGGTCGCATCGGTGGGTGGTGGCGCGAGTATCCCGTTCGTGACCAGGACGTTGTCGCAGCAGTCGGGTGCGCTGGTGATCTCTGCGCCGCGGCCGCACCTGATCCCCGCGGTGGGTGCAGCCCTGCGGGCGGCGCACGGACCTGGTGGTGGGGTTACCGGGCTGGCACCGACCGCCCTGGCGCCAACCGCCCTGGGACCGCTGGGCGACGCGACGGCCATTTCGGAGATCCCCATCGAACCGGCTGCCGCGCCCGCATTGGCCTGGTCGGAGGCCGACGATGATTCCGGCATCATGCCGCTGCAGGCCGGCGAGTACGACGACGTGCCGGCCAGGAGCGCGCCGATCTCGCCAAGCCCGCGGTCAAGGGTCGACCTCCCCGCCGAAGCCGACGTGTTCGGGGAGACCGGGGAAGCCTGGTATCGCCGTCCTCTGGTGGTGGCGGTTGGCACCGCGCTGGCGGTGCTGGCTATCGGCGCCGGAGTGTTGATCACGTTGCGGCATACGTCCGGGAGCGCGCCGAGTACGCCGTCGTCCAGCGTCGACACGCCTCCCTCGTCCTCGGTGCCCTCCGCGCCGGAGACCACCGCGAGCCAGGAGACTCAGGAGCCGAACACCGGCCCGCCGTCTTCGCAAGCGCCCGACACCAGCAGTAACGCACCGACAACCAGCGACACACCGACGACGACCCAGGCTCCGACGACGACCCCGGCTCCGACGACCACCCAGCCGTCCACGACGGCGTCGTCACAGTTCCCTGACCGGCCACGCTTTTCCAGACTCCCGGGCGGACCGCTGTTCCCCCAGCCGGGGCAGGGCGGACGCTAGTCCGCGTCCTGCTGCTTGGCGTCTTGCTGCGCGTCGGCGTCGTTCTGCTTTGTGGCGTCGTCTTCGTGCGTGGCGTCGTCCTGCTGGGTGTCGCCGTCTTCTTGCTTTTTGTCCTGACCGAACTTCGGGTTGCCGTCGTCGTCCAGCCACTCGTTGATCGCGACGCCGGTAATCGTCCCGTCGGTGCCGGGTAGCACCGCCGTCTCCCGGTCGTCGTTGTAGGCCTGCTGCATCTGTTCGACTTGCTTTTTGCCCTCTTCGCTCAGCTCAGGCGTCTCGTTCTCGCCCTGCTGTTGCTTGTCAGCGGTTTCTTCTTTCTCGCTGGTTGCTTCCTTCTCGTCCGCGCTCATAACCCTCCGTCCTCATTGCGACCACTTCTTGGCGCTTTGCGGGGGCTACCCGATGCCGCGAGGACCAAACTGCGCGGCTCCGGTGGTCGCCGCTTGTTCGGCGACACCAGGTCAGGCGCTCTGCCAGACTGCCTGAGTGAGCAGGAGACGGGTCTCCAAGATTGCGCTGGCCACCGCGATCACCATCATGGTGGCGTCGGGCATCGGCTTCCTGGCCACCCTGCTGCTCGGCGCGTTCGTGCTCGACAAATACGATGCGTACGGCGAAGTGGCGATCCCGGGCACGGGCAAGATGCATTTGCCGGCCGGCCAGGTCACCGTCAGCTTTCACACGGTGACCGTCGGCGGTTCCTCCGGAAGCGGCCTCCCGGTGCCGCATCTGGTGCTCGACATCGACCCGCCTGCGGGTATCGCGAACCCGAAAGTCACCGAAAGCGTCGGCACCTCGACATCGGTCAACAACGATATTCACCGCCGGGTGTGGTTGGCGCAGATCCCCGCCGAGGGCGACTACATCATCACGACCAGCGGTGAGATCAACGGATTCATCAGTCCCCGGCTGGCTTTCGGTCATGACAGCGACTCCGGCGGTGCGTGGCTCGGTGTTTTCGCCGGTGCGTTCGTCATCGGGCTGGTCGGCACCGTCACGGCGTCGGTGCGGTTGTCGCGGGCCAGACGCGTCGAGCCGCCGGCGTGGCAGGTGAGCGTACCACCGTCGATGACGCACACCGAGGAGCCGATCGGCGTCCCCTCCGATCAAGGTGTGAAGATCGAGCAGCTCAAAACGCTTGCCGCTCTGCGGGATTCGGGGGCGTTGACGGACACCGAATTCCAGGCCGAAAAGCGCAGGGTGCTCGACGGCGGTTAGTGGCTCGTCAGTGCCCCCGGGCCACCCATTCGTCGTAATGCACGATCTCGTCGCCGATCCGGGTGGTGTCGCCGTGGCCGGTGTAGACGACGGTGTCGCCGGGCAGGCTGCCGAGTCGGCCCGAAATAGATTGCAGGATCGTCGGGAAATCAGAGAACGATCGACCGGTCGCCCCCGGTCCACCGGAGAACAGGGTGTCGCCACTGAACACGGCGCCCAACCCCGGCGCGTACCAGCACACCGACCCAGGGGAGTGCCCAGGCGTGTGCAGGGCGTGCAGGTCCAGGCCGGCGACGCTGAGCACCTCGTCGTCGGAGACCGTGCGGAACCCCTGGTCCGGGTGCGTCATTCGCCACAGCATGTCGTCGGCGGGATGCAGTAGAACCGGCGCGTCGAATGTTTCGCCGAGTTCGGGTGCCACGGTCACGTGATCGTTGTGGCCGTGCGTGCACACCACCGCGACCACGTTGCGCCCGCCGACTGCTTCGACGATCGGCGCCGCGGTATGCGCGGCGTCGAACACCACGACGTCGGAGTCGTCGCCGACCAGCCAGATGTTGTTGTCGACTTCCCAACTGCCCCCGTCGAGTTCGAAGGTGCCGTGGGTGACGATGCGTTCGATGTTGCCCATCTACAGGATCACCACCGAGCGCAGCACATGGCCCTCGTGCATCTTGTGAAAGGCCTCCTCGACGTCGCCGAGGCCGATGCGTTCGGACACGAACTCCTCCAGGGGAAGGCGGCCCTGCAGATACAGATCGATCAGAGTGGGGAAGTCACGCTCGGGCAGGCAGTCGCCGTACCAGGATGACTTGAGCGAGCCGCCGTGGGAGAAGAAGTCGACGAGCGGCATCTCGAGCTGCATGTCGGGCGTCGGAACACCAACGAGCACAACAGTTCCGGCGAGGTCGCGGGCGTAAAAAGCCTGCTTCCAGGTTTCCGGCCGTCCGACGGCGTCGATGACGACGTTAGCGCCGAAACCGTCGGTGAGGTCTTGGACGGTCTTGACCACATCGAACTCGCGGGCGTTGACGGTGTGGGTCGCACCGAACTTGCGGGCCCACTCCAACTTGGTGTTGTCGGTGTCGATCGCGATGATCCGCCTGGCGCCGACGAGTGCGGCACCCGCGATGGCCGCATCGCCGACCCCGCCGCAGCCGATCACTGCCACGGTGTCGTCGCGGGTGATTGCGCCGGTGTTGATCGCCGCGCCCAGACCGGCCATCACGCCGCACCCCAGCAGGCCGGCGACCGCCGGGTCGGCGTCGGGGTTGACTTTGGTGCACTGGCCGGCGGCCACCAAGGTCTTGTCGGCGAACGCGCCGATGCCCAGCGCCGGCGTGAGTTCGGTGCCGTCGGTGAGCGCCATCTTCTGCTCGGCGTTGAAGGTGTCGAAGCACAGATGAGGACGTCCACGTTTGCAGGCGCGGCACTGGCCACAGACCGCCCGCCAGTTCAGCACGACGAAATCGCCTACCGCGACCGCGGTTACGCCGTCGCCGACGGATTCAACGGTGCCCGCGGCTTCGTGACCGAGCAGGAAGGGGAACTCGTCGTTGATGCCGCCCTCGCGGTAGGTCAGGTCGGTGTGGCAGACCCCGCATGCGATGACGTCGACGACGACCTCACCCGGTCCCGGATCGGGAACGACGATGTCGACCACCTCGACGGGTTCACCCTTTCTTCGCGAGATCACTCCGCGCACTGTCTGGCTCATGCCATCAACCTAGTGTTCGGTCGGGCTACGCCGATGGTCCGGCTCGCCCCCTCGCCGCTTCGCGGCTGGGGGGACCCCCACCTCATCGCGCTCCGCGTCCCCCTCGCCGCTGCGCGGCTGGGAGGTGCCCCCACTGCATCGTCGCCGGTAGTGTCTGCGCGATGGCCGCCCTCCCGGTACTGCGAGCACTCGATGACTGGCCGGTGCCGAATGCTGCCGCTGCGGTGGTCGGGCCGGCGGGTGTGCTGGCGACGCACGGCGACACCGAACGGCCATTCGCGCTGGCGTCGGTGACCAAGCCTCTGGTGGCGCGGGCCGCGCAAGTCGCCATCGAAGAAGGCGCGGTGGAGCTGGACACCGCGGCCGGCCCGCCCGGATCCACCGTGCGGCATCTCCTTGCCCATGCGTCGGGACTGGCGATGCTGGACGGGCAGACCCTGGCTCGGCCGGGCACCCGCCGAATCTATTCGAACTACGGCTTCGCGGTACTGGCCGACGCCCTGCAGGACGCATCCGGCATCGAATTCGGCCGCTACCTCACCGAGGCGGTACTGGAACCACTGGGCATGACCGCCACCCGCCTGGACGGCGGTGCGCCGACCGCCGGCTACGGGGCGACGTCGACGGTCGCGGACCTCGCGGCATTCGCGATCGACCTGCTCTCACCGTCGACGGTTTCGCCGGAGATGCATGCCGAGGCGATCAGCGTGCAATTTCCCGGCCTCGACGGGGTTCTGCCCGGCTACGGGGTCCAGCGGCCCAACGATTGGGGCCTGGGATTCGAGATTCGGGACTCCAAGGCACCGCACTGGACGGGAGCCCACAACTCGCCGCGCAGCTATGGCCATTTCGGTCAGGCAGGCACGCTGATCTGGGCAGATCCGGATGCAAAGCTGGCCCTGGTAGTGCTCACCGACCGCGGTTTCGGCGACTGGGCGGTGCCGCTGTGGCCGGCCATTTCTGACAGTGTGCTGAGTACCTACAAGTCGGACTAGCGCAACATAGGCCTCACAAGGCACAATAGACACGCAAGGCACATAAATCGTTACATCTGCTCATCGGAAACGCCAGGTCGTCGGGGAAGACGTCCCTCGTGGAGCCGAAGGAGCAACAAGATGCGTGCGTCGAACCAGTTCGCTGACGTTACGACAGGTGTGGTGTACATCCACGCCTCGCCCGCCGCGGTATGTCCGCATGTCGAGTGGGCGTTGTCGTCGACGCTGTCATCCAAAGCCAACCTCAAATGGACCCCGCAACCGGCGATGCCGGGACAGCTGCGTGCGGTCACCAACTGGGTCGGGCCGGTGGGCACCGGCGCCCGGTTGGCCAACGCACTGCGGTCCTGGTCGGTGTTGCGGTTCGAGGTCACCGAGGACCCCAGTGCCGGCGTCGACGGGCACCGGTTCTGCCACACGCCGCAACTGGGCCTGTGGAGCGGGACCATGAGCGCCAACGGCGACGTGATGATCGGCGAGATGCGGTTGCGCTCGATGATGGCGGCCGGGGCGGACGCGTTGGCTGCCGAGCTGGATTCGGCGCTGGGCACCGCGTGGGACGACGCGCTCGAGGCCTACCGCGACGGAGGCGACGGCGCCGAAATCTCCTGGCTCAACCGCGGGGTCGGCTAGAGCCGCTTCAGGATGTGTAACGCCCCCGGTACCGCGGAGATCTGAGCGGGCAACGCGCACGCGAAATCGCCGTCGGCATAGGCATTGATGCCCGGTGATTCGACGTCGACGGTGCTCACCCGTGCCGTCGTGACCTCGTCAAGATTGACGTGAGTGCCCTTGTAGACCGTGGGAAAGAGGCGGATCAGCCGGGTTCGCGACGCCGAGTGGACCATGGTGATGTCGAGTTGGCCGTCGGTCGGATCAGCGTTGGGGCACACCAGCATTCCGCCGCCGTAGCTGCGGGTGTTACCGAAGGCCGCGAGCGTGAGGTCGGTGACGATCTCGTCGCGTCCGTCCAGTACCAGCCGGAAAGGCAGCAGCCGCAACTGGGAGAGTTCGGCCAGCATTGCGAGGTTGTAGCGCATCCGGCCGCGCGGCCACCGCATCCGGTTGGCCCGGTCGGTGACCAGCGAGTCGAATCCGGCCGCCGCCACGGTGCCGAACCACCTGGTGGCGCCACTGCGGTCCCGAATCCGTCCCAAGTCGATGGTTTCGGCCCAGCCGTCGGCGACGATGTCGGCGGCGGCCACCGGATCGTTTGTCGGCAAGCCGAATGCGCGCGC
>JAVHWH010000108.1:0-9857 GCA_032159915.1 Mycobacterium sp. | reverse complement strand
ATGAGCGAGAACACGAAGCAGCCGGCCAGTCCGGTGAGGAGCAGCAGTGCGCCGACCAACACTGCGCGCGACTGGCTGCGCAGCGGGTCGACGAGCATCCGGGTGTCATGCAATGCGACGCCAGATGCGATGCGCCGCATGATGAATCGCCAACCGGACACCTGATGGCGGGTGACGAACCCGCGGCGGTACGCCACCCGTTCGGGATTCTCGTTGGTCGGTGTCCGCGACGCGAACTCGCGGCGGACCTGGTTCTCGCCACTCATGCGGGCACCGACAGACCAAGCCCGCGCAGCAGCGGAACGGTCGACTTGTTCACGTCGGCGGCAGTGATGGTCATCAGCTCGTCGTCGGTGAAGTCCTTGGCTTCGCCGGTCGAACCGGCAATGCGCGGAGTGTGGTCGAGCCGGTACTCCCGCTCCTCCTCGGAGCGTTCGACCAGGTTGCGGACGAACCGGCCGTTACCGGCGATGTCGAGGCTGCGGCGGGCGATTCCGGCGGTGTCGGGTGTCGACGATTGCGCGAGGTGTTCGAACAGCCGCTCCATGTCGGCGAGCGCGTCCTTCTCGAAGACGCTGTCGCGCTTCTCTGCCATCCGCGTCGCGATCTCGACGAGTTCCTTGGCCGAGTACGACGGGAAGTCGATGCTGCGGGTGAACCGGGATCGCAGGCCCTCGTTGGTGTCGAGGAACCTATCGAGGTCGGCGCGGTAGCCCGCGACGATGACGACGAGGCGTTCGCGGTCGTTCTCCATGCGGGCCAGCAGGGTGTCGATGGCGACGAGGCCGAAATCGTTCTTGGCTCCCGTCGACACCAGGGCGTAGGCCTCGTCGAGGAACAGCACGCCGTCCAGTGCGCTGTCGATGATCGCGTTGGTCTTGGCTTCGGTCTCACCGATGTGCTGACCGATCAAGTCGGCACGGTGGACTTCTTTGATGTTCTCTTTCTTCAAAAGGCCTAGGCCGCAGTAGATCTTCGCGACAACACGGGCGATCGTGGTCTTACCGGTCCCGGGCGGCCCAGTGAAAACCAGGTGGTGGGTCCGCTGAGCCACTTCGAGTCCACGCTCTTTACGGACCAGTTCCATCGCCACCGCGCTCTTGAGCCGCGCGACCTGATCCTTGACCTTGTCCAGTCCGATGAATTCGTCGAGTTCGCGCTCGGCCTCCGACAGCAGGACGGCCTTGCGTTCCTGGGCGCCGGGGTCGACGAAGTCACCGGGCTTGGGCTCGGTGCCGACGTCCCATGGATCGCTGCGTGCGTCGATGCGGTCCGACGAGGTCGGCACGATGCCGAAGCTGGTATCGGTCAACGCCTCTTCGACTTGGGCGTTTTCCGGGTTGGCAGCGTAGAGATCCTGCAAGACCTCGCGGGCGGTGTCCTCGTCGCCGTCGGCGCGCAACGACAGCGCCTTGGCCAAAGCACCGTCGACCGCCGCGACGGCGACCGGGCCTTCGGGTTCCTCGAGGTAGGACAACGCAGCAGCAAACATGCCAAGGCGTGCCAGGGCGATCCCGAGGGCGATCTTGACGGCGTGGGAGAAGTGGGCGTCGAGGTTGGCGTCATTCACCATCGGCGACAACAGTTTGACCACGTCAGACCAGCGCTCGGCACGGTAGTGGATCGTCGAGGTCACCCAGCGGGCTTCGTGCGAGCTCGGTCGACGTCGGCTGACGTCACTGACCAATTGGTGCGCCGCAGCAAACCGGCCATCGTCGGCCAAAGCCGACGCGTAAGCAAGGTGAAAGTCGTCGGGCTCGGTTGCCCGGAACTTGAGGTACAGCCCGGTGTCGTAGAAAAAGCCCAACGCGCCCTCGGCCAACCCGACTTGGCGCTGCAGCACACCAGCGGTTGCCGCGTTGTGCGAGATCGCTTCCAGCACATGAAGAGAGGGGTCGCCGGCAGCGGCCAGCCCGACCCACGCATCGGCCTGATCGTGAGCGATGCGAACCAGTCCGGTGAAGCCGGATCGGGCCGCCGCGAGGTCTGCCGGGCGAGTCCGGTCGTAAACGGTCAGCCCGAGTGCCCGGCAGCAGGTCGCGAATCGGCTCGCTACATCGTCGTCGACCCGTGCCGTTTTCGGCCGGGTCGCGATGATGCCGGTCTCAGCGATTTCCACGCCTCAGTCTCCCCTTCGGACATAGTATTGCCTAAGCTAACTTCGGCGAAGTTAGCATTGCACATGGCAAGTGTCGAGACGCACCTCTCTTTTGGATACGGGGTCTCGTGCACTCAGCCCTACCATCAGAGACGCTGCTGGTCACAGGCGGTATCGAGCCAGCAGTCCAGGTTTTCGCCGCGACGAAACTAATAGGCTTTCGAACTTTCACGCCACGCCCTTAATGAAAATGAGTGTCATTACCGGATGACTGTACGCCACTGCGCCCTCACTGCTTGACCGCACTGACCAAGGTGTTGCCCGCGATCATCGGTCCGGCCTCGGTGTCCGGTGCCGGTACCGGCCGGCCCACCTCGATCAGGTAGTCGGCCAGCGGAGTGGCGACCGCTTTCCAGCCGTGCTCCTGCAACCACACCTCGGCCGGAGCGTGCCGCTCGTTGTAGATCAGTTGGAAGAACAGCCGCTCCTCCCCCTCCGCCCGCGCCGCGCGCTCGGACTCGACCGCGGCGGCGAACGCCTCAGCCGGCATGGGAGCGGCGTCCTCGACGGCGACGTGGCTTCCCGGGCTGGCCAGCAGGTCGATGCCGGTGAACAACTGTTGCTGGGCGGCGGCCGGCAAGTAGACCAGCAAACCTTCGGCAATCCACGCCGACGGCTGGGCTGCATCGAAACCGCTGTCCCGCAGAGCCTGCGGCCAATCCTCGCGAAGGTCGATCGCGATCTCACGCCGCTCGGCACGGGGTGTGGCACCCTGCTCGGCAAGCACTTCGCGCTTGAAATCGAGAACCTGCGGACGGTCCAGCTCGAAGATCGTGGTTCCACCGGGCCAGGCCAGCCGGTAGGCGCGCGAGTCCAGGCCCGCGGCCAGGATCACCACCTGCCGCACCCCGGCCTCGGCGGCCCGCAGGAAATAGTGGTCGAAATATCTGGTGCGGGCACCTTGGTAGTTGACGAAATGCTCACCGAAATCGGGAGTTTTGAGCTGATGGTCGGGGACGTGGCCGTCGAGCACATCGGCAGCGGAGCCGCCCACCGCGCGGCAGAAAATCGCGGCGAACGGGTCGACGACCAACGGATCGGGTTTCTGCGCTTCCAACGCTCGAGCGGTGGCCACGAATAACGCGGTCGAACCGACGCTTGAGGTGATGTCCCAGTTGTCGTCATGTGTACGCACGGCAACCGACCCTACGCGCGCCTAATCCAGCCACTACGGCATTGAATACGACATTGCGTCGTAGACACAAGACCCCGTCCCGGTAGGGGGTATGGGCAACTACACCAACGGGCGACCGGCTGCGATTCGCCGATCCAGATCCCACAGTAGGACGTTGAACGGGAATCGCCGGACGAACCGCGGCATCACATTGTTCAGCGTGCGGAGCACCGCGATGACCCGGTCAAAACGCCGTTGCGCCGATGCATCCCAGGAGAATTGCATCTCGTCGCGGAAGCGTTGCGGTAGAAAGCCGGCGGTGAGCAGCAGACCCAGCTTCTCCGGCTGCCGGCGGAGCACCTCCGGCAGACTCAGCCCCTGAATCCGGCCAACCGCAATGGGATAGAGGTAGCTACGGACCGCGTCGTCGATATGGACCTTGTCGAGCTGCTCGTTCCAGTAGCGGTCGAACGCCGAGCGGTCTGCTGGCCACATCTCCGGCGGCACTTGCAACGTGGAGCCGAGCACCACGGCTTCGCTATAGTGCCGATCGGCATCATCGTCGTCCATCTCGCCGATGAACATGCGGTAGAAGTCCACCCCACCCTTGTAAAGGCACGCCGCCACCCACAGCTGCAGATCGACGTCGAACGCGTTGTATTGCACAGGACTGTCCGGAGTCGAGTAGACCTGCGCGTGAGCCCCGTCCACCGCGCGCCGAAATGCCGCTTTCTGGATTTCGGTGCCAGCCATCGCGACCGCGAGGTAGGTGAATGTGGTGCGGGCCCGCTTGATCGGGTGCAGGTCGATGCGTCCACTTTCCACCCGGCTCTCCATGACGCCGTAGCCGACGCCCGGCTGGGCCAGTTGCATGATCACGTTGGCCGGCCCCAGCAGCAAGGACATGCCCATGAGGGTGTCGTCGAACCGGAGTGTGCGGCGCGGCGGGCGACTGGGGATCGGCGGCTCACTCACCGCGCGTTCGACATGCCGTATGGGTTCGCTGACCGTCATCGCCTACCTGCCCGCTAATTCTGAGAACGCTTGTTTCCTGATATTGCAGCCCACCGGGACGGGTGTCAAGATGGACCATGGCTTCCGTCCCGGAGACGAGCGCGCGGCCCTATCGCGGAGTCAATGCCGCCGACCGGCTGGCAAGCCGCCGGGCCAGTTTGCTGGAGGCAGGCCTCGACCTGCTCGGCGGCAATGAGTCCGTCGAGTTGACGGTGCGGACGATCTGCAGGCAGGCCGGCGTGGCCGCTCGTTATTTCTATGAAAGCTTCAGCGACAAAGACGAGTTCGTCGCTGCAGTATTCGACTGGGTGATCGCCGAGCTCGCCACCACCACAGAGGCAGCGGTGGCCGCGGCGCCGCCGGAGGAGCAGACCCGGGCCGGCATGGCCAACATCGTCCGCACAATCGACGGTGATCTGCGGATCGGGCGGCTGCTTTTCAGTGCGCAACCATCCAACGCGCTGCTGGTGCGCAAGCGCGTCGAGTCCAGCGCCTTATTCGCGATGCTGTCCGGCCGCCACGTCGAGAACGCGCTTCGAGTGCCGGAGAACGACCGGATTAAGGCCGCGGCGCATTTCGTGGTCGGCGGGGTGGGCCAGACGATCGGCGCGTGGCTGGCCGGTGATGTTCGGCTCGATTCCGAGCAACTGGTCGACCAACTCACGTCGCTGCTCGACCAGCTGGCCAATCCGAGGCTCTATCGCGACTGACGCCCTAGTGCGGGGCCGGGATGCGGCGATCGGTCGACGTCTTGGGTACGGTCTGCGCGTCGTCAGCCGTGAATTCCTTGATCCAGCAAGCGAACTCCAACGTAATCCCGTCGGGGTCCTGAAAGTAGAACGATCGCACGTAAACCCCGGGATGCACGGCGGCCGCGACCTGCCGGTCACTTTCGTCGTGGTTGAGGACCGGGCCCACCCGCACGCCCTTGTCCTTGAGCCGCTGACGATAGGCATCGAACTTCTCGGCCGGCACGTGAAAAGCCAAGTGGTTCATACTGCTGACAGCGCTGGTGATACCGCCGATACCCGGGATGGCGGCCGGTGAGGACAAACCGGGCACCCCGTCGGGCGCGTCGGCGAACCAGAAGAATGCGACGCAGTCGCCGTTGCCCGCGTCGAAGAAGAAGTGTTGTCCGGCGCTGCCGGGCAGGTCGAGCGATTTGACCAACGGCATGCCCAAAACGTTGCTGTAAAAGTCCACGGTGCGGGCCATGTCCGAACACACCAGCGCGACATGGTTGATGCCACCGAGTTCGAACTCGGAATTGTGGTTCTGCGGCTTGATCATCCCCGGGCCTCCCGTCGTCCGTTCGGCGTAGCCTTCGCTCGTTCCGTCGCGAGGATCTGAATCGGAACCTAACATCACATCTAGGTCTATTCCAGAGAAAGCGCCGTTCCCGGGGTCGCGATGATCCCCATGGTCACGACGAAGGAGGCCCTCGGTGTCTACCGTGTCCGACCAGTTGACCCGTCGTGCGCCGCGTCCCGAGAACCCTGCCCGTCCCATCCAAGCCGCCGCCGCCCAGCTCTGGGTTGACTTCTGTTGTGTCGCAGGCTCCTTCGACGAGGAGGCCCGCTGAGGTGACTCGTACCGCCGGCACTCCCGGCGTCGTCCGCGAATTCATCGGTCTGCCGTCGCCGACCGGCAGACGCGCCGGGGCGGGCGGACATCCGTGCCAGGGGCTCTACTACCGCGGAGTCGGGCGCAAACCCAAGGTCGCGGTGATCGCCACCCACTATCAGATCGACTTCTCCGAGCATTACCTCGCCGATTACCTGGCCACCCGGGGCATCGGATTCCTCGGCTGGAACACCCGGTTCCGTGGGTTCGAGAGCAGTTTTCTACTCGACCATGCGCTGGTCGACATCGGCGTCGGAGTCCGCTGGTTGCGCGACACACAGGCTGTGGAAACCATTGTGCTGCTGGGTAATTCCGGTGGTGGCTCACTGATGGCCGCCTATCAGGCGCAGGCTACCAAGCCGCACGTGACGGCGGTGCCCGGTATGCGACCCGCCGCAGGCCTGACCGATCTGCTGCCGGCCGACGGCTACGTGGCCAGCGCGGCACACCCCGGCCGACCGGACGTGCTGACCGCTTGGATGGACGGCGCCGTCGTCGACGAGAACGATCCGATCGCCTCCGACTCCGACCTCGATCTGTTCGATGAGCGAAACGGGCCGCCGTACTCGCCGGAATTTCTGAGCCGTTACCGCTCGGCACAGGTCGCACGCAACAACGCCATCACCGACTGGGTCGAGACTGAGCTCAAACGTGTTCGAGGAGCGGGTTTTACGGATCGTCCATTCACCGTGATGAGAACCTGGGCCGACCCTCGAATGGTCGATCCGACGATCGAGCCGACTCATCGTCAACCCAACCTGTGCTACGCCGGGCTGCCCGCGAAGGCCAACCGCTCGGCGCACGGGGTCGCCGCAGCCTGCACGTTACGCAGCTGGCTGGCGATGTGGAGCCTGCGCACCGCGCAGACCCGAGCCGAGCCGCACCTGGCCCGAATCACCTGCCCGGCTTTGGTGATCAATGCCGAGGCGGACACCGGCGTGTTCCCTTCGGATGCTCAGCGCATCCATGACGCGCTGGCCAGCACCGACAAGTCGCAGTGTTCGATCAACACCGACCACTACTTCACCACGCCTGGGGCGCGCAGCGAGCAAGCTGACATCATTGCCAAATGGATTGCCAAGCGGTGGCGCTGAGGCTCCCCGCTCACTTTGTCCCAAGCCCCAAGGTGCTGGACTAGGTTGCGCCCGCGGCCGAGCCGTCGACACCATGCAGCACTATCTGAGCCAGGCCGTCACCCACTGTCGCCGGTTGCCCGACGGGCGGCAGCTGGCCCCTGTAGGCAACCAACCCACCGGTTGTTAGCTTGAGGGCGGAGCCGTCACAGGCTTCATGAAATCCAAGGAAGGCGACCAATGCCGATCGCAATAAATCCTGAACATCAGGAACTGGCCGATTCGGTGCGATCACTGGTAGCGCGGGTGGCGCCGTCGGAGGTGTTGCACGACGCGCTGGAGGCACCCCTCGACAACCCTCCGCCGTACTGGCAGGCCGCGGCAGATCAGGGCCTGCAGGGCCTGCATTTGCCCGAATCGGTTGGCGGACAAGGGTTCAAGATACTCGAACTCGCCATCACGCTCGCTGAGTTCGGCTACGGCGCGGTACCTGGACCGTTCGTGCCGTCGGCGATCGCGAGTGCGCTGATCTCGGCGCACGACCCGGGGGCCAAGGTGCTGGTCGATCTGGCTTCAGGTTCAGCTATCGCGGCGTACGCGCTGGAATCCGGGCTCACCGCGACGCGGCAGGACAATTCGTTGGTCATCCGCGGTGAGGCCCGCGCGGTGCCGGCCGCAGCGCAAGCGTCGCTGCTGGTGCTGCCGGTGGCGATCGACGGCGGTGAAGGCTGGGTGGTGTTGCGCTCGGATCAGGTCCAGATCGAGCCGGTCACCAGCGTCGACCCGCTGCGGCCCATCGCCCACGTGCGCGCCGACGCCGTCGAGGTCTCCGACGACGTCGTATTGAGCAATCTCAATGCAGTGACCGCTCAGGCGCTGATTTCGACGCTGCTTTCGGCGGAGGCGGTCGGCGTCGCACGTTGGGCCACCGACACCGCCGCGGAATACGCCAAAATCCGCGAGCAGTTCGGCCGGCCGATCGGACAGTTTCAAGCGGTCAAGCACAAATGTGCCGAGATGATCGCCGACACCGAGCGCGCCACGGCGGCCGTATGGGACGCTGCCCGCGCCCTCGACGATGCCAGCGAGCACGTCGAATTCGCTGCGGCAGTGGCCGGCACGTTGGCACCCGCCGCGGCTCAGCGGTGCACCCAGGACTGCATCCAGGTGCACGGCGGCATCGGCTTCACCTGGGAGCACGACACGAACGTGTATTACCGTCGGGCGCTGATCTTGGCCGCCGGCTTCGGGCGCGCCTCGGAGTACCCGCAGAAAGTGGTCAACACCGCCACCACGACCGGCATGCGCGCCATTGACATCGATCTAGATCCCGATACCGAAAAGCTCAGGGACGAAATCCGTTCCGAGGTCGCAGCCCTCAAAGGGATGGACCGTGAGCAGCGCACGGTTGCGCTCGCCGAGGGCGGCTGGGTGCTGCCGCATCTGCCGACGCCGTGGGGCCGAGCCGCCAGCCCGGTGGAGCAGATCATCATTGCCCAGGAATTCGCCAGCGGCCGCGTAAAAAGGCCGCAGGTCGGTATCGCGGCATGGGTTGTGCCGTCGATCGTCGCGTTCGGCACCGACACGCAGCAGCAGCGCTTCCTACCGCCGACGTTCCGCGGCGAAATGATCTGGTGCCAGCTGTTTTCCGAGCCCGGCGCCGGCTCGGATCTGGCCGGTTTGAGCACCAAGGCCACCCGCGTCGACGGTGGCTGGCGGATCACCGGGCAGAAGATCTGGACGACGGCCGCGCAGTTTTCGCAGTGGGGCGCGCTGTTGGCCCGCACCGACCCGTCCGCGCCCAAACACAACGGCATCACCTACTTCCTGCTGGACATGAAAAGCGAAGGCGTGACGGTGAAGCCGCTGCGCGAACTCACCGGTCAGGAGTTCTTCAACACCGTCTACATCGACGACGTGTTCGTGCCCGATGAGTGCGTGCTCGGGGGGGTAGACCGCGGTTGGGAGGTCAGCCGCAATACCCTGACAGCAGAACGTGTTTCGATCGGCGGGAGCGATTTGAACTTTTTGGCCAGCCTGCCGCAACTGGTCGAGTTCGTGCGCGACGGCCAATTCGACGAGATCGCCCGCCACCGTGCCGGGCAGTTGATCGCCGAAGGGCATGCGGCCAAACTGCTGAACCTGCGCTCTACCTTGCTGACCCTGGCCGGGGGCGACGCGATGCCGTCGGCGGCGATTTCCAAATTGCTGTCCATGCGAACCGGCCAAGGCTATGCGGAGTTCGCCGTATCCTCATTCGGCTCCGACGCCGCGATCGGCGATAAGCGGACGCCACCCGGCAAGTGGGACGACTACCTGCTGTCCAGCCGCGCCACCACCATCTACGGCGGCACCTCGGAGGTCCAGCTCAACATCATCGCCGAGCGGCTGCTGGGGCTGCCCCGCGATCCCTAGCATGCTATTTAAAGTTCACGCCGATCTGACGGAGCTCAGACCGGCGTGAACTTGTTGTTGAGGAGGCGGCTGGCCCCGTTTGTCCAAGAACGGGGCCAGCCTGTTCCCCCCCGATTTCTGGGGCTCACCACCAACCGTGGTGCCCACCCCAGAAGCCTGGCTGACCCCAGAAGCCGCCGCGACCGAAGCCGCCGTGGCCCCAGCCCCAACCTGCGTGGCGACCCCAAGCGTGACCGCCCCAGCCATAGCCCCCACCGTGACCGCCCCAGACTGGGGGCGCAACGTGGGACGGGCCGACTGCAGGCGTCGGCGCCGGTGCGGCGTTAGCGGCGGGGGCAGCGCCGAAAAGCATTGCGCCGGCCACCGCGCCTGCGCCGATCGCGCCGGCGGCGGTGCGGCGGGCCGAAGAGAGTGACAGCGACATCCTGTTGCTCCTTCGGCATCTGGTGACTGACACCCA
>JAVHWH010000047.1:0-25314 GCA_032159915.1 Mycobacterium sp. | reverse complement strand
ACCAGTCGCGGTTCTCGAACGGGTAGTGCACTTGCGCATACGGCATCGAGCCGGAGTCGAACCACACGTCGAAGACATCGGCGATACGCCGCATCGTCGACTTCCCGGACGGGTCATCGGGGTTGGGCCGGGTGAGTTCGTCGATGTAGGGCCGGTGCAGATTGGTTGGCCGGGTACCGAAGTCGCGCTCCAACTCGTCGAGGCTGCCGTAGACATCGATCCGCGGGTAGTCCGGATCGTCTGACATCCACACCGGGATCGGGGTGCCCCAGTAGCGATTTCGTGAGATCGACCAGTCGCGTGCCCCCTGCAGCCACTTGCCGAACTGTCCGTCCTTGACGTGTTCGGGATACCAGGTGATCTGCTGATTGAGTTCGACCATCCGGTCTCGGAAGTCGGTGACTTTGATGAACCAGGACGACACCGCCCGGTAGATCAGCGGGTTACGGCACCGCCAGCAGTGCGGGTAGGGGTGGTCGTAGGTCTCCTGGCGGATCAGCACCGCACCGTTGGCGGCGGCCGGACCCGTGCGGTTCTTCAGGTCTCGGATGATCAACGCGTTGGCCGCGAAGACATGCTGGCCCTGGTAGTCGGGGACGGTGGCGTCGAACCGGCCCCTGGCGTCGACGGGTGTCACCGGCACGATCCCGGCCCCGTCGGCGGTCGCCTTATCGTCCTCGCCGTACGCCGGTGCCAGGTGGACGATCCCGGTGCCGTCGTCGGTTGTGACGAAGTCGGCTTCGAGTACCTGAAAAGCGTTGGCGGAGTCCATGAAATACCGGAATGGCGGACGGTATCGCGTTCCGGACAATTCGCTGCCGCGGTAGCTGCCCAGCACCTCGGGGTCTTCACCGAATTCTCGCGCATAGGCGCCCAATCGGGCCTCGGCGAGAATGACGCGATGCTCGCCGGCCTGCACCTGCACGTAGGTGACCTCAGGGTTGACGGCCACCGCCTGGTTCGACGGCAAGGTCCACGGCGTCGTGGTCCACACCAGCAAGTGCGCGCCCGCGAGATCGCCTTCGGTGACCGCGAATCCGACCGTGACGGCCGGGTCCTGCCGGCTCTGGTAGACGTCGTCGTCCATCCGCAGCTCGTGGTTGGACAGCGGCGTTTCGTCACGCCAGCAATACGGCAGCACCCGGTAGCCTTCGTAGGCCAATCCCTTGTCCCACAACTGCTTGAACGCCCAGATCACCGACTCCATGTAGGGCAGATCCAGCGTTTTGTAATCGTGGTCGAAGTCGACCCAGCGGGCCTGGCGGGTGACGTAGGCGCGCCACTCGTCGGTGTACCGCAGCACCGATTCGCGGCAGGCGTCGTTGAATGCGGCGATGCCCATGGCGTCGATCTGAGACTTGTCGGTGATACCCAGCTGTCGCTCGACCTCGAGTTCGGCCGGCAGGCCGTGGGTGTCCCAACCGAAGCGACGCTCGACCTTGTACCCGCGCATGGTGCGATAGCGCGGGACGATGTCCTTGACGTAGCCGGTCAGCAGATGCCCGTAGTGCGGCAGTCCGTTGGCGAACGGCGGTCCGTCGTAGAACACGTATTCCGGAGCGTCCGCACGACGGGCGATGCTGGCCCGGAACGTGTCATCGCTCGCCCAGTAGTCGAGGACTTCGAGTTCCAGCGCGGGTAGGTCCGGTGCGCCGACGGCCGGCTTGGGATAGGTGTTCTCGGTCACTGCTCGTCGTCTCCAGGTGCCAGTTCAGGCACGGGGACGACGAAGTGCTGTGCACTCGCGCCGCGGTACCACCCCGCTTGCCACACCTGGGCGGTGTGGCCGCTCATTACTCGGCTGTGACGGGCCTACCCGTTCGGCTCTACTGGGCCCGCACAGTCAGCGGGCTGTTCTTCCGAAAGCTCCCCGGTGATGGCCGGATCGATGCCGCTAGTTGATTCTACGGTTCCGCGCAAACCCGGCCGTCAGGGCCCAGCACCCTGGGCAGGCCAGCGCTGAACAGCTAGCCCTTGAAGTAGACGATCTGGTACGTCGTGGCCAACAGGTCGCCGTCCCGACTCCACAGTTGCGCGTTCTGGTCGAAGAATCCGCGGTCGAAGCGGTCCGCACCTGCCGTCGCCAGAAGGTAGTCGCCGCCGAGTGCGTCCAGGTGCTGACTGTCGGCGTGGAAGTACGTGGTCATCGAGATGGTGCCGGCCGGAACCACGCCGCGGCGCAAATACACTCGCGGAAAGAAAATGTCGGACATCGCGGTGAGCGCGACGAAGTCGACCGGACGTTGGGCGGCGTCGCGCACCCATAGCGTGGTCCTCGACGACGAACCAGGCTGCAGGCTACCGCCGGAGAACGAGCCCTGCGCGAAACGCATGTCGTACAGGCCAATCCACACCGGCAGGTTTGCCGGGCTGCTTCGCGCGATCTGCTCAGGCGGTGCTGCATTCGGCGGCGCTGCTTCAGTGTCGGACCAGGTGTCGCGGCGGATGCCGAATATCGCGGTAGCCGTCGTGGTGACCACATCGCCCTGGCTCATCTCGACGATCCAATGCTGATTCGTGCGGTTGGTACGCGCCGCTCGACGGGATATCTCGAATTCTCCGTCGGCGATCGGGGCGGCGAAATTCACTGTCAGAGCGATCGGCTCGCCGAGTCGGTCGGGATGCGATTCGATGGCACGCAGTAGAACCGCGGCGGTGAGCCCGCCGAACGGGCCCACCATGTTCGCCCACTCCGGCTGTGTCCGCCCCCGCACGACGTCCGCATCTAGCACCTCGAGCTCCAACGCGCGGTCCAGCGGGTGCAAGTCGGGCATCGATATGACGTCTCCTCCAGTTCGACTCTGCTGCAGTAGGGTTCGCGATCGTTACCGGCGACAACGTTTTTCTGCACGGTAGCCTACATCTGGCTCAACCAGCATCAAGACAAACCAGTCCTCGTTAGACTGCGGCGGTGGCATTCGATCCCGTGTTCGCTCGTGACGTGGCGCTGCCTTTGGCGCAGGCCGCTTACGCGGTGATGGACGGCAGCACCGCCGTCCTGCCGGCCGGCTACAGCCAGACCAGTCTGATCCAGGCCGACGCCGTGATGCTCACGGCGATGACCGATCCGCATCCGGCGGTGGTGGCGATGATGAGGAACACCGACATCTTCGGTCTGATGGGGCGTAACACGGCCACCCGCATCGCATTTGTGTCGTTTCGCGGCACGTCGGATGCCGCCGAGTGGGTGGCCGACATCGATGCGGTGCCCGACGACTACGAACCGATCAGCGGCTTCGGGCAGGTTCACACCGGCTTCCAGGACGTCTACGAACTCGTGCGTGCCGACATCGCCGCGAATCTGGCCGCCGCCGCTTCCGGCTGCGATCAGATCCTGATCACCGGCCACAGCCTCGGTGCGGCGCTTGCCGTCCTGGCCGCGCCCGACCTCGCCCGTAACATGCCGCCGAACACGATCGAGCCTCGGCTGATCACCTTCGCCGGCCCCCGCGTCGGAGTGAGCGACTTCGCCGCGAAGTTCGACGCGCTGATCGAAAGCTGCTACCGCGTCGTAAATTTCCTCGACATCGTGCCCTACCTACCGCCGGCGCCGTACGTGCATGTCGGTGCGCAGATATCGGTCGACAGCGGCGGCCAGGTCGACATCGGTTGGCGGCACAGTTTGGCCGCGTATCAAAACGGGTTGTCGACCTTCATCACGGCTCAGCAATGATGCGGAAGATCCCGGTACCGAAGCTTTCGAGGCCTTCGGGTACCGGGATCGTCACGCAGTAATCAGCTGCCGACCTCAATGACGCCCGCGCGCCACAGGGCGGCGTAGACCTGGCGCAGCGGAACACACAACAGCCGAGCGGCACCATCGATCAGCGGATCGCCACCCATCAGCGCAGCACCGGACCGCTTAGAGGTCTTCGGGGTCGGCAGAGCCGTCGGCGCCGAGTCAGGAACGACCCTGAGCCGGGGCACGGGCGTCGCCGCTACCACGTCGTCGTACAGAACAGCGGTCATGATCGCCTCCTACGCAAGATGTCAAACGGGACAACAGGATTGGGTGTCCGTCCGAAACGGCGTCGAGCAGAGGAGCTACCCACCACTCATGTGATTGAGGCGAGATGCCAGGTGAGTCGCAAAAGCTCAGTTGATGGCAACGCGCCGCAGGCCGGATCGGGACGAAACAAAGCCCGGATATCGAGCCGGACTAGAACTGGAACTCATCTGTCCCTCACCTCCTCGCGGTCGCAGCATGTGCGGAAACACCGCACGATTCACACGCAAGCAGGAATGCAGAACCCGAACACACTCGGGAAACCAGCACCCCACTCGTCAGAGTTTCGGCACTACACGCCGTATCCGGGCCTACACAAAGATGTAGGTCGGAAGCCACTTGGGCTCAACCCTTAACCCGGGAGGAGCTGTCCTGACCCTGGGCGTCTCTCGACGTTCGGGGTCAGTGGCCTGTGTCCGTGTAGACGCCTCACCTAACGAGGTGCTTACCCTGTCGATGATGCCCGAACATTCCGCTGGGGTCAATTCGCCACGCCGATCGCGCTGACCTGCCGTTACGGTTCCGTGGTTGCCTTGCTGGTGTCGTTTGGACGTAACGCATCATCGGCCGACAAGCCGCTCGAGGTGGCCGACGGTGTCAATGAACTCCGAGACCATCTCCAGCACCACCGCCGACGTCGGCTGCACCGTGTTCATCGAACCCACGACTTGACCGACAAAGTAGGTGGCGAGCTCACGAGCGCTGGAGTCTGCCTGGGCGGCGGCCCGGTTAATGCGCCGCTGCGGAGCATCGATCAGCGCGGTCTGTAACGGCATTCCCAGCGGCTCAGGACTATCTGCCCGTTCCCACTCGTCGGTCCACGCGGTGCGCAGCATGCGCGCAGGCTTTCCAGTCAACGATCGCGACCGGACGGTATCCGACGAGGTGGCGGCCAGGAATTTGTCCTTCACCACCGGCGGCGTCTCGGCTTCCTCCGTGGTCAGCCATACCGAACCGCACCAGACTCCTTCGGCGCCCAAGGCCAGCGCTGCCGCGATCTGGCGGCCCCGGGCGATGCCGCCCGCCGCCAGCACCGGAACGGGAGCAACCGCATCCACCACCTCAGGGACCAGCACCATCGTCGCCACCTGGCCGGTGTGCCCACCGGCCTCGGTGCCTTGGGCGACGATCAGGTCGACGCCGGCCGCCGAATGCTGTCGAGCGTGTTGAGTAGTGCCGGCCAGCGCGGCCACCAACACGTCGTTGTCGTGGGCCCTGGTGACGAGTTCGGCCGGCGGCGAACCGAGCGCGCTCGCGATCAGCCGGATCTGGTGAGCGAAAACAACGTCGAGCAACGGTTCGTAGCCCTTGGGCGAGATGTTGAGGCCACCGGATTGCCGCGGGTGTTCTGCGGCCGACGCCGGGACGCCGTAGCGGGACAGCAGATCGTCGACGAAACGACGGTGCTCCTCTGGAAGTAACTCCGTGACCTGCTGCGAGTCGATGCCGCCGCGCTCGGCTCCGACGTATTTTGGGGGCAGCAGCAAATCGACGCCGTAGGGCTTACCGCCGGTTTGCTCCTCGATCCAGCTCAGCTCGACTTCCAGCCGCTCCGGACTGTGCGCAACGGCACCCAGGATGCCGAACCCGCCCGCGTTGGACACCGCGGCCACCACGTCGCGGCAGTGACTGAAGGCACAGATCGGGAATTCCACACCGAGCATGTCGGCAACCCGTGTTCGCATTGCCGGAACGCTAGGAGCTGGCGATTAGTGTGTCAATCGAATGCGACGGCGAATTCGAACTATGTTGTCCGACAACGACTGACGAATTACCCGAGCGGTGATCTTCCGTCGGGTGGCCAGCCGGCCACGTCGTCTTCCAGTGGCACCCCCAGGCTGCGCAGAATCGAGGCGACCATACGCCACGCGCTGATGGCGGTGACGAGTTCGACGAGCATCGCCTGGTCGGCGCCGAACGACTGCCGGCACGCGGCCCAACTCTGCTCGCTGACCTCACCATCTCGCACCACGTCGTCGGTCGCAGCGAGCACCGCCTGCTCGGTCGGCCCGAATCCGTTATGGGACCGCCATTCCCGGACCCCGACGAGGTCATCAGCACTCACCCCGAGGCCCTGGGCGACCCGCCAGTGCTGTGTCCATTCGTATTCCGACGCGGTGAGCCAGGCGATCCGCATGATCGCCAGCTCGCGTAGCCGGGAATCCAGCTTTCCATGCCACAGCATGATCGCCAGCAGATCGTTGAGCGAGCCGGCCAATCGGGGGTGGTTCAACAACACCTGGAAGATGGCCAGCTCGGCCATGTAATCCGGCACACCCGCTTCATCCGCGGCAGCTTTGGCCTCGTCTAAGGGAAGACGGGGAACGCGGGCTTCAGGATCAGGTGTCACGCTCAGCCGGCAACGGCTCCCGGTTCGGCGAACGGCGACCCGAAGTCGGCCACTCGCTCGAAGCCATCTCTGCGCGCTGCGGCGGCGCCCATCCGGCACAGGGCGCTTGTCGCGACAAACCCGGCGTGGTCGAGGAGCACGAACGGCGACAGCAACCGGTTGTGCACGAAGCCGAACGCCAGGCCGCTGTCCGGGTCGGCCCATCCAAGGGAGCCACCGAGACCCACATGGCCGAAGCCGGGTATGGCATCGAACGGCAGGCGGTGGTAGCCGAGGTGGAATGCCAGCGGGATCACCAAGTTGCCGTCCGGCCGCAAACTGCGCCGGCCACTCAACCCGGCCACCACCTCCCGCGACAGGAACTGGGTGCCGTCGACCCGGCCGCCGTTCGCAATCGCGCCATACATCCGTGCCAGTCCGCGCGCCGTCGCCACACCGTTGGCCGCGGGGATCTCTGCGTCCAGTAACGGGATATCGCCTTGGGCCACCGCTTTCACACCGGGGAAGTACATCGAGCCGAATCCGGCCGACAATGGTAGTGCGGCGACCATCGGCGCCACCGCGTTGAACACCGGGTTCTGGAAAGCGCTCTGCGGCATGATGATCTGGGCGGGCCGCGTCGGAGCTTCGACCGGTGGACGGCCCAGGTGTAAACCGTCGGTGCCAAGCGGCTCCGCGAGCTCGGTGCGGATCAACTCGCGCATGCCCTGACCGGTAACCGCGCGCGCCAGCCCGGACAACAGCCAGCCGTAGGTCAGCGCGTGGTAGGCGGACCTGCCGAATGAGTAACCCGGGCGTGCTGCCGCAAGGCGGCGTTCCATCAACTTGTGGTTCAGCAGGTCTTGCGTGCTGGCGCCCCGCAACGCCGACAGCCCGGCCTGGTGCCGCATGATCTGCCGGACGGTGATGTCGGCTTTTCCGTTGGCACCGAACTCCGGCCAGTACCGGGCAACGGGGGCGTCGTAATCGATCAGGCCACGGTCCACGAGACGGTGGATGACGGTGGAGGCCATGCCCTTGGTCGCGGAGAACACCATGGTGGCGGTATCCGCCGACCAGGGCACCCGACCGCGCCGATCCGCATAGCCGGTCCAGACGTCGACGACAGGTTCTCCGTCGAGATAGACCGCCAGCGCACCGCCCCCGAATCGGCGGCCGTGGAACATGCTGGCAAAGCTGCGCACCGCGCAGGCGAAATGTGGATCGGCTGCGCCGTGAACACCGCGCGGCAGCACCGACCGGCGATTACCCGCCACTTCGAGGGTCATGCCACCAAATCTAATAGCTTCACTCTACAAACGAAGTGAACGTTATACTTCCGTTATTGAAGTAAGTTTCAACAACTGCTCCGCAGCCAGAGCAGGCGTCAATTCGCCAGTCAACACCTGGCGCTCTATGTCGGCGCGGGCTTTGCGGACCGCCGGATTGGACATCACCCGGTCCAGCACAGTGTCGCGAACCATCTGCCACGTCCAGTCCACCTGCTGGGCTCGGCGCCGCGCCTCGAATTCGCCCGACTCGGTGAGCACGTCCCGATGCCGTTCTACGGTTTCCCAAAGCTCTGCCAGTCCTGCGCCTTCCAATGCGCTCATGGTGAGAACCGGTGGCCGCCAGAGTGTCTCACGGGGATATATCAGCCGGATCACCCCGGACAACTCGCGGGCGGCTTTGCGGGCCTCGGTCAGGTGATCGCCATCGGCCTTGTTGACCACGACGATGTCAGCGAGCTCGAGCACACCTTTCTTGATGCCCTGCAGCTGATCGCCGGTACGGGCCAGGGTCAGAAAAACGAAGGTGTCGACCATATTGGACACCGCCACCTCGGACTGGCCGACTCCGACGGTCTCCACCAGGATCACGTCGAACCCGGCCGCCTCGAGCAGCACGATGGTTTCTCGGGTCGCTCTGGCGACCCCGCCGAGTGTTCCCGATGTCGGTGACGGACGAATGTAAGCGTCGGGATGCGTTGCCAGGCGCGGCATTCGGGTTTTGTCGCCGAGGATCGAGCCGCCGGTACGGGTCGACGACGGGTCGACGGCAAGGACCGCGACCCGATGGCCTCGACCGATCAGGTACATGCCGAGCGCTTCGATGGTGGTCGACTTGCCGACTCCGGGCACGCCGGTGATACCGACGTGCAGGGCGTCGCCGGCCGCCGGCATCAGCCGCAGCAGCAGTTGCTGCGCACGGTCGCGATGGTCGGCGCGGGTCGATTCCACCAGTGTGATCGCCCGCGGCAGCGCCGACCGGTCGCCGGAACGCACCGCCGCGGCGAGTTCGTCAACCGTGTCGCCGTTGTCAGTTGCCATGTGGCTAGAGGGTGTATCCGAGTCGCCCGGCCAGCTTGTGCAGCAGATCGATTGCGGCCTCGGCGATCACGGTGCCGGGCGGGAAGATTGCGGTGGCGCCCGCTTCGTACAGCTCGTCGAAGTCGCCGGGCGGGATCACCCCACCGACCACCACCATGATGTCGGATCGGCCGACGTCGGCCAGCGCGTCGCGCAGTGCGGGCACCAGCGTGAGGTGGCCTGCTGCCAGTGAGGACACTCCGACGACATGTACGTCGTTGTCGGCGGCCTGACGGGCGACCTCATCGGGCGTGGAGAACAGCGAGCCGACGTCGACGTCGAACCCGATGTCGGCGAACGCCGTTGCGATCACTTTCTGTCCGCGGTCGTGGCCGTCCTGCCCCATCTTGGCCACCAGGATCCGCGGTCGCCGACCGTCGGCCTCGGCGAACTTCTCGACGAGTTCGGTGGCGTCAGAGAAGGAAGTCATGTTTCCGCCTCCATTAGCTCCCGATGCTTCGTCGCGGTAGACCCCGGCGATGGTACGGATCTCCGCCTGGTGCCGCCCGTACACCCGCTCGAGCGCGTCGGAGATTTCGCCGACGGTGGCCTTGGCTCGGGCAGCGTTGATCGCCAGGGCCAGCAGGTTGTTGCCCAGTCCGTCGTCACCTGCCCGCCCGTGCGCGTCGGCCGCACGCGACAGCTCGGCCAGCGCGGCCTCGACGACGGCCTTGTCCCGATCCGCCCGCAGATCCGCAAGCTTGGCCAGCTGCTCGGATCGCACCCGGCTGTTCTCGACCTTGAGAACCTCGACCTCTTGGTCCTCTTCGACCTGATACTTGTTGATCCCGATCACCGGTTGAATGCCCGAGTCGATGCGAGCCTGGGTACGGGCGGCCGCTTCCTCGATGCGCAGCTTGGGGATTCCTTCACTGATCGCCTGCGCCATGCCGCCGTGCTCGGCGACTTCGGCGATGTGAGCACGGGCCCGCTGCGCCAGCTGATGGGTCAGCCACTCGACGTAGTACGAGCCGGCCCACGGGTCGATCGGCCTGGTCGTGCCGGACTCCTGCTGCAGCAGCAGCTGAGTATTGCGGGCGATGCGGGCCGAGAAATCGGTGGGCAGCGCAAGCGCCTCGTCGAGTGCGTTGGTGTGCAAAGACTGCGTGTGACCCTGTGTTGCGGCCATCGCCTCGATGCAGGTCCGCGCCACATTGTTGAATGCGTCCTGCGCGGTCAACGACCAGCCGGAGGTCTGCGAATGCGTGCGCAGCGACAGCGATTTGGCGCTCTTGGGGTTGAACTGCGCAACCAACTCGCTCCACAGCAGCCGGCCCGCCCGCAGCTTGGCCACCTCCATGAAGAAGTTCATCCCGATGCCCCAGAAGAACGACAGCCGGGGTGCGAAGGAGTCGATGCCGAGCTCGGCGTCCAAGCCGGCCCTGATGTAGTCGACACCGTCGGCAAGCGTGTAGGCAAGCTCCAAATCCGCTGTGGCACCGGCTTCTTGGATGTGATAGCCGGAGATGGAGATGGAATTGAATTTCGGCATCTTCGCGCTGGTGTAGGCGAAGATGTCGGAGATGATCCGCATCGACGGCTTGGGCGGATAGATGTAGGTGTTGCGCACCATGAACTCTTTGAGAATGTCGTTCTGAATCGTGCCGGCCAGCTTCTCCGGCGGCACTCCCTGCTCCTCGGCAGCTACCACGTACAGCGCCAGGATCGGCAGCACCGCGCCGTTCATGGTCATCGACACCGACACCGTCGACAAGTCGATGCCGTCGAAGAGCTGACGCATGTCGAGGATGGAGTCGATGGCGACACCGGCCATTCCGACGTCACCCTGAACGCGCGGATGGTCGGAGTCATAACCGCGATGGGTGGCCAGGTCGAAGGCGACCGAGAGACCCTTCTGTCCGGCGGCGAGATTGCGCCGATAGAACGCATTCGACTCGGCCGCCGTGGAGAATCCGGCGTACTGCCGGATCGTCCAGGGCTGGTTGACGTACATCGTCGGGTAGGGCCCGCGGACGAATGGCGGCTCGCCCGGGAAGGTGTGCAGCGGATATCCGCCGGATTCGGCGGCGGCGCGGTCGGCGCCGATGTAGACGGGTTTGACGTCGATGTCTTCCGGCGTGTGCCAGACCAGTTGGTCCGGGGTGTACCAGTGGGCGGCGGCCGCGGCTTCGACGTGTTCGCGCACCGCGTCGTCGGTGGGCTGCGCGACGGTGCGGTCGCTGTGCAGCGGGACGTCGGCGAAGCTGCCTACCGCGGGCGTAGTGGTCGTCATGGTCGCTAGGCCCCCAACCGGTCGAGCAGATGCGAAAGAGACTGCACGGCGTTGATTTTGGCGGTCAGAAACTCGTCCGGCCGGTGGTCCGCGTCGGTCAGCGTCTGCTGCGGGCCGGCCAGGCAGACATGTGACACTCCAGCATTGCGAGCCGCCTGGACCACCGTGGACGCCTCGGCGCCATACCGGCTATCGGTACCGCAGATCACCGCGACCGGCGGCGCACCCGCGTCAGCGACCGCCGCAGCGACACCGTCGGTGTCGACCGGTCCCGGGTTGACCGCTTCAATACCGCCGGACGCCAGCAGGTTCGACGCAAACGTCGTACGGATGTTGTGCTCAGCCAACGGCCCCAGCGGCAGAAGCAGCACTCGAGGACGGGAGCCGGTGCGGGCCAGGTAGGCGTCGGAGCGGTCACGCAGCGCCTCGAACTGGGCCGCGTAGCGGATCAGCTTGCCCGCCGCCAGCGGCGAGTAGGACGAATCGGCCTGCGGCAGCGGAGGTTCGGTGAGATTCGGGTATTCGTTGACCCCGGTGATCGCGGTCTTACGGTGCGCGACGTCGTCGATGCGCCGAGCGGCGATCTCGGCGATCTGTTCCGCGATGTAGTCACGTGCGTCGATGAATCCCCCGCGCTGCTCGACAGTTTGGAAGTTCACCCAGGCGTGGTTCGCCAACTGGTCAGTGAGGTCCTCGACGAACCACGACCCGCCGGCGGGATCCAGGATCCGGCCGACGTGCGACTCCTCGAGCAGCAGCAGCTGAATGTTGCGGGCCATCCGCCGCGCGAAACTGGTGGCCATGCCGGGAAAGCCACCCTCGATCGCGACGTCGAAGGGAAACACCAGAACGGTATCGGCGCCCCCGACACCGGCGCCGAACGCGGCCAGCGTCGTTCGCAGCATGTTCACCCAAGGATCGCGCTGAGTCATCATCGGCAGCGATGTCTCGGCATGTACGACAGCCGCGCCGCGCTCCGGCTCACCCAGCACCTCGGCCACCCGCGCCCACAGCCGACGCAACGCCCTTACCTTGGCGATCGTCAGAAACTGATCGTCGTCAGCGGCCAGCCGGAAGCTGATCTGCGACACAGCCTTTGCCACCGGTAAGCCGGAGTCGGTCAGCACGCGCAGGTAGGACACCGCGGCGGCGATACTGCCGGCCAGCTCCCACGTCGCGTTGGCGCCGAGGTTGTGGAATGCCGGCCCGTCGACGGTGATCGCGCGCACCCCCGGGTCGTCGGCCACCGTCGTGGCCATGCTGACGACCTCGTCGAGCGGTGGTGCCGGGCGGTCGCTGAGCCGGGCGGTGAGCGGATCGGCCCCCAAGTCGATCGACACGATGGCGCGCTGGTCGTCTTCGAGGCGGCCCACCAGTTCCAGCAACGCGTGGCCGGCTGCCTGGTAGTCGGCGCCGGCGTCCAGAATCACCGGCGCCATGCTCAGGTAAACGCCGTCGAACACCTTGTCCAGCTGTGCCGGAACGACACCCGACTCCCCTACCCGCACCAGCAGCGCGCTGACGCCCTCGGACAGCGCGGCCAGCACGGCCGAATTGACGTCTTCGGCCGCCACTCCGGCAACCCGGTTGGCCGGAATGGCCTCGGCGACCTTCCAGCCGGACTTGACGTCGCGCACGGCATCGGCGCCGCGCACGAAGGGCCACTCGCCGGGCAGCGGCGGCTCAGGTAGCTCGTCGAGCGCGGTGTAGAGCGCGCGGATCGCGACGGCTTCGTAGGTCGGAGTTTCCAGCATCTGCTCGGGCTCGGGCCCGAAAGCCGCTGCGTCAGCGGCGTCCCGCTTCGCGCTTTTGGCCAGGACGCCGGCCACCGCCGTGCGCCAGCGGGCGCGTCCCTGCGCCAGGTCGGCAGGCTCAGCGGACAGATCGACTGACACCGGCGGCTCCTTGTCCAGCACGTGACATACCGACACTGGTCTGTCACCCGACAACCAGGCTAAATGATGCTCGATAGTGTCGCGGCACACACTGCGGCCACCGGGGTCGACGTGCCCTGCGACCCTTGAGGTAAGGAGTACCTTACAAGGTAGACCGGCTAACGTTAGGGTGATCATGCGTACTCGACCGCAGAGCGCAGGCGATCAATCCGGCGCCGTGTTCGTGCTTGCGCAGCTGACGCCCGGGAACCGGGCGATGGTGGTGGGGACGGTCGCACAAGCCAATCCGCTGATAGCCAAGCGCCTGGGCCAGTTGGGTTTTCGTGCCAACGCTCACGTTGACGTCATCCGCCGGGCGCCGCTGGGCGACCCGACCATTTATCGGGTTCACGACACCGAGCTCTGCCTGCGCCGCCGGGAGGCGCAGCTCATCGAAGTGATTCCCGAAGCGGACCGATGACTGCGTGCCATGACGTCGAGGGCTCCGCGGTCGCTGTCGCCGGCATCCGGCGGGTGGCGCTGGTCGGCAGTCCCAACGCCGGCAAGACCAGCGTCTTCAATCATCTGACCGGGTTACGCGCCAAGACCGGCAACTACCCGGGCGTCACCGTGGGACGCAGCGTCGGCACCACCAGCGTCGACGGCGTCGCGATTGCCGTCGAGGATCTGCCCGGTACCTACAGCCTGGACCCGATCAGTCCAGACGAGCAGGTGGTGACCGACCTGTTGGCCGGCAAGTACCCCGGCATCGATGCGCCCGACGCGCTGGTGCTGGTCGCCGATGCGACTACGCTGCGCAGGTCGATCCTGCTGATCGGGCAGGTACTGCGGCTGGATCGGCCGTGTCTGCTGGCGCTGACGATGGGCGACGAACTGGCCGCCCGCGGCGGCCGGATCGACGTTGCGGCACTGTCCACGGCGCTGGGTATCCCGGTGGCTGCGGTCATCGCGCACCACGGGTCGGGAATCGACGAGCTGCGAGCGCAGCTGGCGTCGTTCGATCGGTGGCAGCGTCCGCCGGTGCTGCCACCCATCGCCGAGGACGACATCGACGCCTGGGGCCAGTCGGTCCTCGACGCATCGCAATACCTGGCGCCGCAGCCCGATGGGCGCACCCAGCGAATCGACCGGGTGCTGCTGCATCCGTTGTGGGGCACCGTCACCTTCTTCGCCGTGATGTTCTACTTCTTCCAGGTCTTGTTCACCGCCGCAGCGCCGTTGCGCGACGGCATCGGCAGCGCGCTGACCTGGCTGGGCCGCCAGGTCGGTGACCATGTCGGCAACCCCGTCCTGCGCGGGCTGCTCAGCCAGGGAATCCTCGGCGGCGTCGGCACCGTGCTGCAGTTCATTCCGCAGATCGTGTTGCTGTTCTGCCTGCTGGCGTTCTTGGAAAACGTCGGCTACATGTCGCGGGCGGCGTTCCTGATGGACCGGGTGATGGCCAAGACCGGCCTGGAGGGCCGCGCGTTCGTCGCGATGCTGTCCTCGTTCGCCTGCGCGATCCCGGGCATCATGGCGACCCGGACGTTGCCGTCGTCGCGCGACCGGATCGCCACCATCGTCACAGCGCCGCTGATGACCTGCTCGGCACGGTTGCCGGTCTACACACTGCTGGTCGGGCTGCTGGTGGCGCCGCAGACCAGATGGTGCGGTCTGAGCGCGCAGGGCATCACGATGTTCTTGCTCTACCTCGGCGGCGGACTGTCCGCGCTGGTGGCCGCGCTGCTGGTCAAGTCGACGATTCTGCGCGGCGATCTGCTGCCGTTCACCATGGAGCTGCCGCCCTACCGGCTCCCGTCCGCGCGGGCGATGCTGGCCGCGATGTGGGGTGCGGCGAGGGTGTTCCTCCGCAAAGCCGGAACCATCATCCTGGCCACCTCGCTGGTGTTGTGGGCGCTGCTCAATCTGCCGGTCCGGGAGTCGCAGACCCAGGGCATGGCCAGCACCGATGCCACCGCCTATGTGATGAATCACAGCTATGCCGCCGACCTGGGTCGCGCTGTCGCCCCGGTGTTTTCGCCGCTCGGCTTCGACTGGCGCACCGACATCGCACTGGTCGGCTCGCTGTCGGCCCGCGAAGTGTTCGTCTCGACGCTGGGCCAGGTGGCCGCGGCGTCAGATCCGGAGTCTCCGCAGCAAGCGCTGGCCGGCATGACCGACGATCAGGGCAGGCGAATCTTCACCGCGCCCACAGTGATTGCGCTGATGGTCTATTTCATGTTCGCGCTGCAATGCATGTCGACGATCGCGGTGATGCGACGCGAAACCAACACCTGGCGCTGGCCCGCCTTCGCCTTCAGTTACATGTTCGTCCTCGCCTGGGTGATGGCATTCGTCGCCCGCTCGATCGCGATGGGGCTGAGCGCATGATTCCGATCCACGCCACCGCCACCACGAACCCGCAGCAACTGCGCTGGGTCGTCGCCGCTGACCGGTTGCCGGCCCGCGGCGCTGTGCGGCAGGCACCGGGACGTCTCGGCGCCCTGCTCGGCGACGGTGTGATCGACCACATCGAGGTGCGCCCAGCCGATGTGGTCATCACACTGCAGTCCGACAACAGCTGGCGCGACTGGGGCGACGACATTCGCCAAGCGCTGTGCAATGCCCTGCTGGATCCCGCGGGCTGGGACGTCGACGCGGCTGACGACGCCGCCGGGCTGGCCGCGATCGCCGCCGAACTGCTCGCCGGGCCGATCGGTGCGCTGGCCGAATCCCACGGCGGCTCGATCGAATTGGTGTCCATCGAAGGCGACAGCGTGAACGTCCGGTTGTCGGGAGCCTGCCACGGATGTCCGGCGGCCGCCGGCACGCTGCACGACAAACTGCAGGGCGAACTACGGCGCAGGTCCGGCCGAGAAATCAGAGTCAGAAGCGAAACGAGTTCAGCCGCAACCCCGTTGGGAAAGAAGTTGCTGTCGCTGATCATCCGTTGACGCGGTCATCGCCGTCAGACCGTAGGCTGCACTGCGTGACCGGGCGTTCCATCGGCAGAATCGCTGACACGCTGCGCCCGCTGGGCTCGATGGTCGTCGCCACCGCGCGTCAGATGTCCCCGCGCCGCTTGGTGCTGACCACCGTGGTGGCGGTCGCGATGGTCGCAGTTGCGCTGCTGGTCCGGCTACCGACAGCGGTGGAGTTGAGGGACTGGTCGACGTCGGTGGGCCCCTGGTTTCCGCTGGCATTTCTGGCTGCGCACATCGTGGTGACGGTATTGCCGTTTCCGCGTACGGTTTTCACGCTGGCTGCCGGCCTGCTGTTCGGGCCGCTTCTGGGAGTCATTCTGGCGGTCACGGCCAGCACGGTCAGCGCGCTCGTGGCGCTGGCCCTGGTTCGGGCCGGCGGCTGGCAACTCAACCGATTGGTGCGCCATGACGCCGTCGACCGACTCGATTCCCGGCTGCGCGAGCGGGGCTGGGTCGCGGTGATGTCACTGCGGCTCATCCCGCTGGTGCCGTTCGCGCCGCTGAATTACGCGGTCGGCGCGTCCGGAGTCCGGCTGTTGCCCTACACGTGGGCCACCGTGGCGGGACTACTTCCCGGCACCTCGGCCGTGGTGATCCTCGGCGACGCGCTCACCGGCCATGTCAGCCCGTTGCTGTTTGTGGTGTCGGTGTGCACGGGTGTGGTCGGGCTTGCGTTGCTGGCCTACGAGATTCGTCAATACCGTCGGCACCACCACCGGTCGGCCGCTGACGCTGACAACGACACCGATGCGGCGCTGCGCAGGTAGGCGAGCCGACCTGAGGGCGCAGGCAGCATTTCGCCTATAGAATGAAAATCTGAAGCATTCTTCGATCGTTGCGGCGACGGGTTCCCGTCTGAGAGGCAACACCCATGAACGTCAGACATCTTCTCGCCACCGCGGCGATCGCCGCGTCCACGCTGGGGTTCGGTTCGGTGCTCGCACAGGCTGCTCCCCTCGATCCGCCTCCGCCGGACCCCAACCCGGCAGCCCCGGTCAAACATCCGGCCATGAAGTGCTGGCCCTACGGGCGGGTCGGCCCGGGCAGCGCCCGAGGCGGTGGCGGAGTACCGGTCTACCCGCCGCCGTGTCCCCCCGGCACCCCGCACTGATCCGCCGGCTCTAGTCGTAGCCCTCCGCCAAATCGCGCGCCTCTTGCTCGGTCTCTACCGAGGGCGGGGATCCAGGCAGCCGCCTGCCGGCGACTTCTGGCGTGAACGCCAGCGTCACCATGCCGACCAACCCCGCCACGATCAGCATGTACGCCGGCACCATGAGGTTGCCGGTGCCGGAGACCAACGCCTGGGCAATCAGCGGCGTCGTCCCGCCGAAAGCCGATATCGAGACGTTGTAGGAGATGGCCAGCGCCCCGCTACGGACGTTGGTGGGGAACAGCGCCGGCATCGTGGCAGGCGAGGTGCTGTCGAAGCACAGTTCCATCAGACCGATCAG
This sequence comes from Mycobacterium sp., assembly GCA_032159915.1. Lineage (GTDB taxonomy): Bacteria > Actinomycetota > Actinomycetes > Mycobacteriales > Mycobacteriaceae > Mycobacterium. The sequence goes on along the minus strand of JAVHWH010000047.1, from coordinate 8,068 downwards.
CAGCACGCCGACGAAGATCAGCGGATAGCCGCCGCCGTCGCGGATGAGCAGGAAAGCCGGGATCGACGCCGCGATCAACAGCACGCAGCCCGTCCGCATGATCGGTTTGACCCCGATGCGATCGGAGAGCGCCGCCACGAACACCAGCAGAATCGCCAGGATGGTCAGCGTCCCGGTGATCATCGCCAGCCCGGCTGTATGGCCGACGTGAGCGAAAACCTTGAGATAGGTCGGCAGGTACCCGGTCAGCATGTAGTCGGCGGCGTTGGACGTGTAGACCAGCGCCGCGCAGATCAGCATCGGTCGCCATTGCTCGGCGATGGTGCGCCGGTAAGAGATCGAGTCGTCGGCGGGCGCTGTCTGCCGGCTCTCGCCCTGGTAGAGGGGCGACTCCTCGAGCCGCATCCGCATGTACACCGCGACCAGGCCGAGCGGCGCGCTCAGCAGCAACGGCACCCGCCATCCCCAGCTCAGCATGTCGTGAGCCGGCAACCAGGTCTGCAACGCGGTGACGACCAGTCCCGCGGCCACGAACCCGGCCAGGTTGCCCAGCGGCAGAAACCCCACCACCATGCCGCGTTTGCGGTCCGGGGCCTGCTCGACGATGTAGGTCATCGCCCCGACATACTCGCCGCCGGTCGACAGTCCCTGGAATAACCGCCCGACAACCAGCAGGATCGGCGCCCAGATGCCGACAGCGTCGTAGCCCGGCAGCAAGCCGGTGCCGGTGGTGCCCACGGTCATCAGCGCGACGGTGATCACCAGCACTCGTTTACGCCCGATGCGGTCGCCGAGAGGTCCGAAGATGAGGCCCCCGATCGGGCGCACGACGAACGCGGCCGCCAGGGTGCTGAACGTGGCGATCAGGTGGACGGCGCTGACACTGTTACCCGGGTAGAAGACCTGCGCGATCGTGGTGGCGATGTAGCCGTAGACGCCGAAGTCGTACCACTCCATGAAGTTGCCGATCGAGGCGCCCTTGATGGATTGACGCATCGTCTCGGCGTCGGTGACCTGGATCTGGTCGCGGGTCCACCGTCGCCGGCCACCCGGACCGAGGCCGGGACGCCGGCTTGCGGTAGTCATCAGGAGGCTGAGGTTACCTGCCGTTTTGAACGCGACAGCGATTCACCCCGCACCTAGCCCTGGTCGGCTCCTTTCAGCGTCAGCACGGCGTACGTCACCAGAAACGACGCGGCCGGGATGACGTTGACGATGCGGTCGCGGACCCGGAGATGGGCACCGACGGCAAGCACGAAGTACAGCGTCAGCATCGCCGTGGTCAGCCGCGCCAGGGTTGGGAAGCGGCTGGCGGAAGCCAGTCCCACTGCTGAGGCCGCCTTGGAAGCCGGCAACACCCAACGGATGTTCTGCGGAACACCCAACGTGTCAAGAGTTTTCGCGATCGGTGCGATCGGGACCGCGCACGCGGCCGCGTCGACAGCCTGGAAGGCAGCCAGTCCCGCGTAGGTTTTCGGCGATGTCAAAGCGCCCATGTCACGTCCTCAGCTCGTGCTGGGGCGGCAACGCGACGTCGACCGGTGCGCGGGCGTCTGCCTCAGCCTTGGCCACCGCCTGCACGATCGCCGGGTCGGTTTCGGTAGAAAACCAGTCGGCGACGTCGGCGTCGTCGTCGGGCGTTGCCGCGGTGTCGTCGGGGGCCGACGGCACGAAACGGAACACCCCGTCGTCGCCGGGAGCTCCGAGCAACTTGGTGAAGCCCTGCAATGCCGTCCCGAAGTCGCTGGGCACCACCCACACTTTGTTCGCGTCGCCCTCGGCGATCTTCGGCAGAACCTGCAGGTACTGATAGGCCAGCATCTCAGGGGTCGGCCGGCCGGCCTTAATGGCCGCGAAGGTCTTTTCAATCGCCTTGGCTTGTCCCTGCGCCTGGAAGTATGCCGCGGCCCGCTCACCCTGAGCCCGCAACATCCGGGATTGCCGATCAGCCTCTGCGGCCAGGATCGCGGCCTGCTTGGCGCCTTCGGCGGCCAGAATTTGCGACTGCTTCTGCCCCTCCGCCTGCATGATCGACGCCTGCCGCATTCCCTCGGCGGTCAGGATCACCGCGCGCTTTTCCCGGTCGGCCTTCATTTGTTTTTCCATCGAGGCCTGGATCGACGGCGGTGGGTCGATGCTGCGCAGCTCCACCCGCGCAACCCGCAGCCCCCAGCGTCCGGTGGCCTCATCGAGCACGCCGCGCAGCTGTTGGTTGATCTGATCGCGCGAGGTCAGGGTCTGCTCCAGCGTCATGCCGCCGACCACGTTGCGCAGCGTGGTGGTGGTCAACTGCTCGACACCGACGATGTAGTTGCTGATCTCATAGACCGCGGCCTGCGGGTTGGTCACTTGGAAGTAGACGACGGTGTCGATGTTGAGCGTCAGGTTGTCCTCGGTGATCACCGGCTGCGGCGGAAAGGAGACCACCCGTTCACGCAGATCTATCCGGGCCCGGATCCGGTCGATGAACGGGATCAGCAAGGTCAGTTGCCCACTGACGGTGCGGCTGTAGCGACCCAATCGTTCGACCACCGCCGCTTCCGCCTGCGGAATCAGGGCCACCGACTTGGCGACCACGATGATCGCGAACACCACCAGCACGGCGAATAAAAACAACCCGGCAGTAGCACCTTGCATGGGATTCTCCTCAAGCTTTCAGGGGTTATGGATTCTTCCAGACCACCGCGGTGGCCCCATCGATACGCATGACGGTGACCTGTTCGCCGGGTTCGAACTCGTCGCCCTCATTCAATGGCCTCGCGGTCCACACTTGACCGTCTACTTTCACCTGGCCCTCGTCGCGGGCCACGTGGTCGAGCACCAGGGCACGCTTGCCTTCCAGCGCCGCGATGCCTGTCGACAGGCTTTGCGGCGGGGTCAGATGCCGTCGCACTACCGGCCGGACCAGCGACAGCAGCAGCACCGACACCAGCAGGAACACCGCGCCGTCGACCCAGATCGGCGGGTTCAGCAGCCAGCTGGATCCGGCCGCCGCCAGCGCCCCGCCGCCCAGCATGAGCAGGAACATGTCGCCGGTGAGGGCCTCCGCACCGGCGAGGCCCAAAGCGACGATCAGCCAGATCACGGCCGCAGACATGCGGTCAGGATATCGCGCGATCGGCCGCGTTCAGGGCGAACAACTAGACTGCCAATTCATGTGGTGCCCAAGCGCAACGCTCTCGGTCTGGGCCAATGCCTGGTTGGCCGGACAGGCCGCGCCCGACGACGTCCTCGATGCGTTGTCATCTTGGGCGCCAACACAATCAGTTACCGCCTACGATGCGGTCGCGGCTGGGCACACCGGGCTGCCGTGGCCTGATATCCATGACGCGGGGGTAGTTTCGCTGCTTCAGACGCTGCGTAAGGCGGCCGGGCGGCCGTCAACGGGCCGGCCGTCGATTGCGGTGGTGCTGCCGATTCCCGGCGATGTCCGGGGCTTGCCCCCGGGCACCCAATTCGGGCGGGACGCGATAACCGCGGGCGAGGCGGTGATCGTCACCCATCCAGAGGATGCCGGTCAGGCGGTCGGGCTGGTGCCCGAGTTCGAATACGACGAGTCGGACGACGAACTCGTGTTAGCCGAACCGGCCGCGCTGTCGTGGACGGTGTACTCCCTGCCCAGTGCCCCGGCGATCGATCACATCGAGTTGGGCGAGGCCGAATACGACTTGCGGCTGGCAGTGCGATCCGCCGCGGATACCCTCACGACAATCGGCCTCGGCTCTACCGGCGTCGACGTCGACGATCCGCGCGGAATGGTCGAGCAGTTACTGGAATCCACTCGGCACCACCAGCTTCCAGAGCCGGCGCCGTCACGGGCGTTGCGGGTGTTGGAGAACGCCGCCCACGTCGACGCGATCATCGCGGTCAGCGCCGGGCTGAGTAGAATCGGCACCCACTCGCTGTCGGAGGCACAGATCGCCACCGACGCGCTACGGCCGCTGGCCGCCGTCGTCCGGTCGGCGAGAGTGGCTGCGCTCACCGCGATTCTCGAAGCCGCCTGGCAGCGCTAGTCGCGGCCGCCGGCCGGCTAGTCGCGGCCGCCGGCCGGCTAGTCCGGCCAGACCTCAGCGACGCAGTGCGGCGGACGGCACGGCTCACCATTGATGCCGGCCGCACAGCCGGGCACCGGGTCGGGTCCGTTCACCCGTGCGGGCGGACGGCCCTGTCGGAGCTCGTCGATCAGGTCCACCGCAAGCCGGGCGAACCGAGGATCGGCGTTGAATGTGCTCACCCGGGCGAACGCGATACCGGCGGCATCGGTCTGTTCGCGTAACTCGGTGTCCAGGTCCCACACCACCTCGATGTGGTCGGCGACAAACCCGATCGGGCAGACGATGACCGCGGTGGTGCCGGCTTCGGCGAGCGCGGCGACATGGTCGGCCACGTCCGGCTCCAGCCACGGCACCTGCGGCGGGCCCGACCGTGACTGCCAGACCACGTCGTAATCGTCATATCCGGCGGCCGCGGCGACAAGCTCTGCGGCATAACGCACTTGGCGGCTATAGAGCTTCGGCCCCTGACGGTCGTCGGCGGCGACCGGCACCGAGTGCGCCGTGAAGACCAGCCGCGCACCTGCGGGCACGGTTTGCGCTGCGGCGGCGATGTTGTCGGCGAACATTTCGATGAAGAGCGGGTGGTCGAAGTAGCGCCGTAGTTTGACCAGTTCGGGGGCATCGGGACCGGTTGCGCGCCGGGCCCGGTCGAGATCCTCGGCGTACTGAGTGCAGCCGGAGTATCCACTCCACGCCGACGTGCTGAACACCGCCGCACGCCGAATACCGTTGTCGCGCATGGTGGCAACCGCGTCTTCGACGTAAGGTTTCCAGTTGCGGTTGCCGAAGTAGACCGGGATGTCCAGCTCAGCTTGCAGTGCAGCGATCAGGTCCCGGTTGATCCGGTTGATCGGCGATACCCCGCCGAAGTGCAGGTAGTGCTGCGCTACGTCATCGAGCCGCTCCGGTGGCACGTTGCGGCCCCGGGTGACGTTCTCCAGGAACGGCCGCACCTGCTCCGGCCCTTCGGGTCCCCCGAAAGACAGCAGCAGGACGGCATCAAAATCCATCAGCGCCCCGCAGCAATCTGCATCTACAGCAGTTGGGTGCTGGCGCCGCCGTCGGCGTAGATGATCGTCCCGGTGGTGGCCGGCAGCCACTCGGACAGCAGAGCGCACACCGTCTTGGCCACCGGCGTCGGGTCTTTCATGTTCCACCCGATCGGCGCGCGCTGGTCCCAGCCCTCTTCGAGCAGTTGCATCTGGGCACCCGCCTCGTCGCCGAGCGCGCCACCGACGATGGCGCTCATTGCCAGTGTCCGAATGGGCCCTGCCGCAACAAGATTGGATCGCACACCGAACTTGCCGGCTTCGCGTGCGACGAACCGGTTGACCGACTCCAGCGCGCTCTTGGCCACCGTCATCCAGTTGTACGCCGGCATGGCCCGCGTCGGGTCGAAGTCCATTCCGACGATGGAGCCACCGGGATTGATGATCGGCAGCAGCGCCTTGGCCAGCGATGCGTACGAGTACGCGGAGATGTGAATGCCTTTGGAGACATCCTCGTAGGGCGCGTCGAAGAACGGGTTGATGCCCATCCCGGTCTGCGGCATGAAGCCGATCGAATGCACGACGCCGTCCAGCTTGTTGCCCACACCGATCTCGGCCTGCACGCGCTCGGCCAGCGTGTCGAGGTGCTTCTGGTCTTGCACGTCGAGTTCGATCAGCGGCGCTTTCTCCGGAAGCCGGTCGGCGATGCGCTGGATCAGCCGCAGCCGGTCGAATCCCGTCAGCACCAACTGGGCGCCCGCTTCCTGGGCCACCTTGGCGATGTGGAATGCGATCGACGCGTCCGTGATGATCCCGCTGACCAGGATCCGTTTACCTTCGAGCAGTCCAGCCATGTCCGTCCTAATTCTTCAGTTCTTGTGAATCATTCAGTGGCCCATGCCCATACCGCCGTCGACCGGGATCACCGCACCGGAGATGTAACTGGCGTCCTCGGAGGCCAGGAAGCTGACCACCCCGGCGACCTCGGCGGCGGTACCCACCCGCTTGGCCGGGATGAAGTCGAGCGCGCCCTCCTGGATCCGCTCGTCGAGTGATCGCGTCATGTCGGTGTCGATGTATCCCGGCGCGACCACGTTGGCCGTCACGTTGGCCTTGGACAGCTCCCGGGAGATCGAGCGAGCCATGCCGATCACGCCGGCCTTGGAGGCCGCATAGTTGGCTTGGTTGCCGATCCCCCAGGTGCCCGACACCGAGCCGATGAAGATCAAGCGGCCGAACCGCTTCCGCTGCATGCTGCGCGAGGCGCGCTGGACCACGCGGAACGCCCCGGTGAGGTTGGCGTCGATGACCTTCTCGAATCGCTCCTCGGTCATCCGGATCAGAAACGCGTCCGCCGAGACGCCGGCATTGGAGACCACGACTTCGACCGGGCCCTGGTGCTCCTCGACTGCGGTGAACGCGCGATCGACGGCTTCGTTGTCGGTGACGTCACATTCGACGCCGAACAGCCCGTCGGGGGCACCTGACCCGCGGTGCGTGACAGCAACCTTGTGTCCGTCGGCGGCCAGCCGCTGCGCTATCGCCAGTCCGATCCCCCGGTTTCCGCCGGTGACCAGGACCGAACGGGATACGAACGCGGGTTTGACCCCGCCGCTAGCGTCGGCGCCGGTGGCTACGTCAGTCACCCGGACAACCTATCGCCTCGGTGCTGTGCGGCTGAAAGCTGCCCCGGATCGGCGTTGACGACCGTAACGCCAGGGCGAATATCCCCATTGCTTTACGCCGTGGCGTTACGTTGGGCGGTTTTGTCGGAGCGGCGCGTCACACTTCCGTTCCATGACCGACCCCTTCTTCGGTAGCGAGGCCCTTGCCGCGCGCCGGCTATCCCGCTACGAGCTGCGACGTCGCTACATCGGCCTGCATCAGGATGTCTATGTATCCAGAGACACGGAGCTGACCCCGGCACTACGTGCCAAAGCCTGTTGGCTGCGATCCCGCCGCCGCGGAATACTTGCCGGCTTCTCCGCCGCTGCTCTTCACGGCGCGCGCTGGATCGACCCCGCGCGGCCCGCCACGATCATCGATACCAACCGCCGCCCAGCCGCCGGCGTACAGGTCTGGGAGGAGCGCATTGCTGACGACGAAATTTGCCTCGTGGACGGTATGCGCCTCACCACACCGGCCAGGACCGCGCTGGACCTCGCCCGGCGATATTCCCTAAACGATGCTGTCGCCGCGGTCGATGCGCTCGCGCAAGCGGTCGAATTGAAGTCCGTCGACATCGAGCTGTTGGTCGATCGCTACCGTGGCCGCCGCGGGATGAAAGGCGCTGCGGCCGCTCTTGAGTTGATCGACGGCGGAGCACAGTCGCCGAAGGAGACCTGGCTGCGGCTCTTGCTGCTGAATGCCGGGTTTCCCCGCCCGCAAACCCAGATCGCTGTTCGCAACGAATGGGGTTGGGTCGATGCGTATTTGGACATGGGCTGGGAGGACATCAAGGTCGCGGTCGAGTATGACGGTGATCAACATCGATCCAGTCGCTACCAATACGTGAAGGACATCCGCCGGCTGGAGATGCTGGATCAGCGGTATGGCTGGCTCGTGGTCCGGGTTGTCAGCGAGGACCGTCCCGACGACGTCATCCGCCGCGTAGCCGCGGCACGGGCGCGACGACTGTAACGCCACGGCGGAAAACCGGGCCGGATGTCGCCGTGGCGTTACGCCCGCAGGCGAGCCCGGGTCAGGTCGGTAGCCGCCGGTTGATCAGCAGCGCTGCCAGTCCGGCCAGCGCCAGCACCAGCGAGCCCAGCCGCAGCCAGCCGACGCTGGCATCGCCTCTGATCGTCTCGTAGCCGATCTGCTGCTGCAGCGACGCGTAGACCTGCTTGAGCTCCTGCAGGTTCGAGGCGTTGAAGTGGTTGCCGCCGGACAGCTCAGCAACCTTTTTCATCGTGCTGTCGTCGACCGGAACCGGCTGGCGCTGACCGTTGATCTCGACGAAGCCGTACGGCGTGCCGAACGAGATCGTCGAAATCGGGACGCCCTGGTCCTTGGCTGTGCGTG
>JAVHWH010000017.1:0-4102 GCA_032159915.1 Mycobacterium sp. | reverse complement strand
CCGGTGACCTCGACGACGGTCAACGGCAACAGTTGATGCACATCGCCGAGCGTTGCCCAGTCCACCAGACGCTGACCTCCGAAGTCGAGATCACCACGTCGTTGAGGTGAGAGCCGCTTACCTCCGGCGATCGACCCGATATGGTTTCCCGTGGGCCGTCGGGAAGGGTCGTGAGCGGGTGAACGTAACGAGTCTCTTTGACTTGCATGGCAAGAACGCCCTGGTGACCGGTGCCTCCAGTGGAATCGGCAAGCAAGTGGCGCTGGCGTACGCCCAAGCTGGAGCCGCAATGGCGATCGCGGCCCGACGTCAGGAGCCGCTGCAGGAGTTGGCCGCAGAGATCGTTGCCGGTGGTGGGACAGCAGTTCCCATCACCTGCGATGTCACTCAGCCCGAGTCGGTGGCAGCCATGCTGAATCGAGTCAACGACGAGTTCGGAGCGATCGACATCGCGGTGTGCAATGCGGGAATCATCACCCTCAACAGCTTGCTGGACATGCCGCTGGAGGAGTTTCAGAGCATCCAGAACACGAATGTCAACGGTGTGTTCCTCACCGCACAGGCCGCGGCCAAGGCCATGGTTGCGCAGCAACGCGGCGGAACCATCATCACCACGGCATCGATGTCGGGCCACATCGCCAACACCCCGCAGCAGGTGGGTCACTACTGCGCCTCCAAGGCAGCGGTCATTCACCTGACCAAGGCCATGGCTGTGGAGTTCGCACCACACAACATCCGGGTCAACAGCGTCAGCCCGGGCTACATCCTTACCGAACTGGTCGAGCCTCTCAGCGAGTACCACGCGTTGTGGGAACCGAAGGTACCGCTCGGACGCTTGGGCCGGCCCGAGGAGCTCGTCGGCATATACCTCTATCTCGCGAGCGACGCGTCGAGCTACATGACCGGTTCCGACATCGTGATCGACGGCGGCTACACCTGTTGGTGACCGACACATAAGACGCTGGGATGCGGCGCTATTCGACGTCCGTATGTGAGTGACGTTTAGCTCGCGCCCGCCGCGATCACGTCGTCCACCTCGAGGGCCCGGTCGGCCATCTCCTCGTGCGCCCTGTCCAGCGCGGCGGCCTGGTCCTCATCGGCCTTCATCAGCGCCTCGATGTCGAGGCCGGCCATATCGAGCACACCCATGTCCCTGAAGGCCTTCTGAACCTTGTCGCCCCACAACCCGATGTCCTTGACGATCGGCACGATGCGGCTGAACAGGTGTGAGCGGAACTGAATCATCAGCGGCGACGTGTCGACCCACTGAGCACACGCTTTGACGTCCATGCCGAGGGTTTCGAAGACCTCCTCGCCGCGGAACCGGTCGCGCATCAGGTAACAGGCGTCGACGACAAACTCTTCACGCTCGCCGCGCTCGGCCTCGGTCAGTTCGGAGTAGTAGTCCTTCAGCGAGATTCGGCCGAAGGCGACGTGCCGGGCTTCGTCCTGCATGACGTAAGCCAGCACCTTCCTGGCCAGCGAGTCCTGCGCCGACATGTCCCGCAGCACCCCGAAGGCGGCGAGTGCCAGCCCTTCGATGAGGACCTGCATGCCGAGGTAGGGCATGTCCCAGCGCGAGTCGCGGAGGGTGTCGTCCAGCAGTGCGGTCAGGTTCTTGTTGATCGGGTAGACCAGGTCGACCTTCTCCTGCAGGAATCGCGAGAACGCCTCGACGTGCCGCGCCTCGTCCATGGTCTGGGTGGCCGCGTAGAACTTCGCGTCGAGGTCCGGGACGACCTCGACGATCTTGGCCGCGCACACCATCGCACCCTGCTCGCCGTGCAGGAACTGCGAGAGCTGCCAGGCCTGGAAGTGCTGGCGCATCTCGGCGCGACGCGCGTCGTCCGCGGCATCCCACATTGGGCTGCCGAACAGCGGATGGAACTCGTCGGGCAGCTCGATCGGGTTCATCGGGTCGACGTCTTGCGCCCAGTCGATGCGCGACTGCGCGTCCCACTGCTTGTCCTTTCCCTTTTGATAAAGAGAAAGGAGCCGGGAACGCCCGTCGTCATACTCCCAGGTGAAGCGCGCGTCGCCGGCACTGGCGACCTCCCACGAGTAGGGCACGGGCACATCCGTGTACTTGTCCCGAGTGCTCATGAGGCCGCCTCTCTCTCGGTGTGACCAAGGGTCATATGACGTGTATCACAGTGCACCGCGTGCGCCAGCGCGTCAACCCTGGCGGACGGGCGTCGGAGGACCTTCATCAGTACAGCCCCACTGCGGCCCACGGCTCGAAAAAAGTCCGCCAACAGCGGACCCGTCAGTGCGAGGGTGATGCGCAGCATTGGCAGATCTCCAATCGCCGAGGGTGCACTGACTGCTGCACACGTTGGTAGGAATCATCGCTCGAGTGCGCTGAGACGAGCTTCAGTAGCGCACTACTGCACTGGCCCGGTTCGGCGCGGGCCTACTGGGTATGCGCTGTGGGTGTCGTCGCATAGCGGAAGCTTTCACGATCGACCGGCCCATCGAGATGTGTTCCCGGAGCTGGCCGCGCGCTTTCAGCAGCGGTATGACGCGGTGCGTGGGCTCACTGACACGCATTACCTCCGCGCGGATTGGGCCGAACGCAACGCTGAGTTGGAGCGAGATTTGCTGCCGGTCCCGGCGGCCGACTTCCTGCGTCATCCGGCGATCCTCTACCAGATGTTCGTCGACGAACACGTTCTCCCACATGAGTTGCCGTTCGTCCGCTCCCGGCTTCCCGATGACGGCTTGCTGTACGAAGACGCTGTGGGAGGACCGCCGACAGTGGCGATACCGCCGAACGGGAGCCAGACCTCCTCCAACACCGTGCATCAGCTGTATCACCTCTTGCGGTATGAGCAGGAGACCGGGCGAGCGTTGCAGAACGCCCGGACGATCGTGGAATGGGGCGGCGGATTCGGCAGCCTGATGCGCCTGATATTTCGCATGCACGGCGGCAGCCCCACCTGCGTCGTGATCGACACGCCCATTTTCTCGGCCGTGCAATGGCTGTATTTGTCGGCCATCCTCGGTGAGGAGCATGTCGTGTTACACGACTCCGGACCGGTACGGCTGGTCGAAGGGCGGATCAATCTCGTCCCGATCGGCTTAGTCTCGGATCTGTCGGTGACAGCGGATCTGTTCATCTCCAATTGGGCGCTCAACGAAAGCACCCAAGCGGCGCAAGACGATGTCGTCTCGCGACGATGGTTCGGCGCCGACTCACTGTTGCTTGCCATGCACGGGCACCACCCGCTCACCGAAATCGCCCGCGCGTGGGGCGCGCGGACGGTACCGCTGGGAAGCTTTATGCCCGGGCAGCAGTACCTGGTGGCTTGATTCGCGAAATGTCGACGATCGCCGCCGTCAGCTACTTGGAAACGTTTCTCAACGCCAGGTAGCACGCCAGGAAATCACTGGAATTCGTGCTGAAATTCCTTGAGATTCGCGGTAGCCGTCTGAACGGAGGTCGCAGATGATACGGCCGAGTTTGATCATGGCCTGATCACCGCCCGAGTCCTTGATGCCTTGCTGGTGCAGTGCGCGGAGGAAGTCGTCACCGTCCGCGTGAGCGATGCCGCTACTGAGCATCTGCGCAACGAGCATTGCCAGAATCGTTTGCTCATTTCGGACTCCCCTGCGCCTGAATTGGCACCCCGTCCTCGCGGTCCTGCGCGTGCGCCTGGGCCGCCTCTCTGTTGGGAAAGTTCCCGCGCTCCTCAAAGTCGTTCGAGTCCCACGGATGCACGCAGAGCCACCAGTTCGGCTTGCCGGCCATCCTGGTGTTGACGATGATCCAGGTGCCGTGGTCGCCTACGGCGCTCAAGGCCCCTCCCATGTGCGGCAACCATTTGAGCCGCATCAGATGGCCGCGTTCATCTTGGGCCGGCGCGCCGAACGAGAGCAGCGCAATAGCTGCAGCGATGAGAGTTGCGCGGAGAAGCAAGCGCCAAACGTCCCTTGTCGCATAACGCAGCACGACTAGAGGGCACGCCAGATGTTGCACATCTCGTTTGGCCCGTGGCAACACATGAGGGCGAACTCACAGCGAGACGTCTAGTAATTACCTTTGTACCAACGACGGACGCCAAACGCGCCAAGGTGGCTCGCGTTGGCGGGTGTTGAGTCT
>JAVHWH010000092.1:0-13634 GCA_032159915.1 Mycobacterium sp. | reverse complement strand
ACGCGATGCGTCCCTCCAGGCGCGCCAGCGCCGAGCCGAGGCAGAAATGGGTGCCGACGCTGAAGGCGAGGTGCTGACGCGGTGGGCGGTGGATATTGAACTCTTCGCTGTCGGAGCCGAATTGGCGCGGATCGCGGTTGGCGGCCCCGATCAGCATCATCATTGCGGCGCCTTCGGGCACGGTGTGGCCGTGAAAGGTGATGTCGCGGGCGACGTAGCGGGCGGCGTGCGGCGCCGGCGGCTCGAACCGCAGCAGCTCCTCGATGGCCCGCGGTATCAGTCCCGGATTTTCGGCCAGCTCGCGGCGCTGATCTGGATGTTCGGCCAGAACCTTGCCGGCCCAACCGATCAGCCGGGTGGTGGTCTCGTTGCCCGCACCGGCGACGACATTGAGATAGATCAGCAGCTCGTCGCGGGTCAGTCGGCGGGTGGCGCCGGTCTCGTCGACGAACTCGACGTTGAGCAGCTCAGTCATGATGTCGTCGGAGGGATGTGTTGCGCGCCAATCGATATAGGCTGCGAAAATCTCGCCGGTGGCCAGGCCGTGGTCGGCGTCCATCGGCTTACCGGCTTCGGTGCGCATCTGCGCGTTGGTGTGGTCCCGGATGAACTCCTGGTCGTCTTCCGGGATGCCGAGCAGCATGCTGATGACCTTCATCGGCATCTGGGCACCGAGGTCGCCGACGAAGTCGATCTGTCCGGTGCCGACCAGCGGGTCGAGCGACTGTGCGCAGAAATCGCGGGTCTGTTGCTCGAGAGCGGCGATCTTGCGCGGGGTGAACATCCGGGCCAGCAGCTTGCGGTGGATGTCGTGAATGGGCGGGTCTTCCATGATCAGCAGGCCCGGGGGAATCTCGAGGTTGGCTTTGATCAGTTCGAGGATGATGCCGCGCGCCGAACTGAACGTGTCGTGATCGACGAGTCCCTTGTCGACGTCGGCGAACCGGCTCAGCGCATAGAAGTCATGCTCGGCGTTGTAATACAGCGGCGCCTCTTCGCGCAGTCGCGCGAACGTCGGATAGGGGTCGGCGTTGACGACCACGTCGTAGGGGTCGTAGTTGACATCATCGACGTCTTGGACATCGCTGCCGGTGGTGGTCGTCACGAAATCTTGCCTTTCGCCACAAGGTCGGTAATCCGGATCAACGCACGCCGAGTCGATGCCGCCAGTGTGTCAGCGTCGGAGGCGGTGCGGGCGATTTGTACTTCTCGCTTAATGGAACAGCTCGTGCACCCGTACTCTCGCCCGCATAACTCTATTACCGTAGAGAGCGACGCGGGCGGTTTCGGCGAGCTATTTCGCGGGCGGTTGCAGCGCGGCGCCATCGCGGGTGAGTTGGCCCTGCTGCTCGCTGGCCAGGACACCGGCAACGATGGCCGTCAAGACGCCGTCGAGTTGCTCGGGCGTGTCGATGATCCGGTCGCCTTGGACGAAACGCAGCATGAGCCCGTTGATGAAGGTCAGCGTCACGTTGCTGAGATCGTCGACGACGTCGGGATCCAGATCGGCGCCGTGCGGCAGCAGCTGGACCAGGATGTCGTGGTGCAGCTTGGTGAAGGCATCGGTGGCGCGTTGCAGGGTCGCAGCGATCGCTGGATCCCGGGTGGCCTGAATGGTCAGCTCGTAGCGTGCCTTGCTGCGGCTCAGCTGCGGGTCTTCGCCGGACTGGATGACGACCTTGGCCAGCGTGGACGCCGAACCGTCCTCGACTGCGGCGGTGTCGGCGACGCTTTGTAACGCCGCCAGATCGAGTTCGACCATCCGCTCGGCGACCGCGTGCAGCAACGCCGAGCGGGTGCGGAAGTAGAACGACGTCGTGCCATCGGGAACGCCGGCGCGACCGTCGACCTTCAGATGGCTCAGGCCCTTGGCGCCGTCGTCGGCCAGCAGCTGTATCGCCGCGTCACACAGTTGGCGGCGGCGCTGATCGGGATTGGGTTTGCGTCTTTTTGGTATCCCGGCAGTGTAGCGGCCGATCACCCCCGGTTTCGGTGCCAAAGGCGATCTCGGTGACCACCTGGGTTTGGTCCGGAGCCGAGCTGCTCTATATTCGTAGTGTCACTCAGGAATTGCGTAACCCGTCGAACGGACAACACGTGGCCGCTCCCGCCAGCATGCTCAAGCAACAGCATCAGCCGCTTCCGCCCTCAGGAGCACCGTCGCTGCGCAACGCCCCAGCTGATCTCGGTAGGTACCAGTTTCAGGTGGTGGCCGGAAACATCGCCGACGTCGCAACGTCGATCGGCGGCCTGATCTTCGATCGCGCGATGGCGGGCTGGGATGTCAGCGTGGTGCTCCGCGGCGACTCCAATCACGCCGTGAACGACCGGCCGATCCGGATCCTGGGCGCGCGCCTTGCCGAGCGGATGTCGGACCCCGACGATGCACAAGCACTGCCTCGTCCGCACCTGCTCGCGGTTGCGGCGGACGTGATGGTGACAAGCGACGCGGTACGCCGGCACGTCCTCGCGCTCGCCAACGACAGCGGGACCGACGTGCTGCTATGGGGTTCCCAGCACCCGACGAGATTTCCTCGCACGTTCGTCGCCGCGCGGCATCAGCCGAGCGCGGCCGCCCAGGTCTTCAAATCACATGCGCTCTCAGGCGTTGAGCCGCAGGCGATGCGGCGTGTCGAGGAAACGTTCTACTCGATGACCTGAACCGTCAGTCGGGCTTGCCGGCCGTGACAAATTGCAGGTTGCGCTGAACCTTCTGCTCGATGTCGGTCAGGCCGCACTCGGAGAACAGGTCAACGAACGCATCACGGTCGAACAGGCGCAACCCGATCACCTTCGCGCTCGCCTCGGTCGCGTACCGCACGGCAGGTACGCGACTCGCGTAGCTGGTCAGGATTGCCACCCGACCGCCCGGCCGCAGCACCCGCACCATTTCGCGGGCGACCCGAAACGGTTCGGGCATCAGATACAGCGCACCGAAACAGCAGACGGCGTCGAACGTTTCGTCGGCGAACGGCAGCGTTTCCGCATCACCGCGGACGTAGCAGGTGCGGGGTCCGCTGTTGTCCTTCACGGCGCGGCTCAGCATCGGCACCGAGATATCCAACCCGACCGCGAGCCCGCCGGGGGGCAGTTCCTCCGCCAACCTGCCAGTGAAATTTCCTGGGCCACAGGCAATATCGAGCAGACGGGACGCGCCCGACAGACGCAGGGCTTCCGACGCGCGGCGCTGCTCGGTGGCAGTGGTGACGCCGCTGGCGACATAGAACGCCACCGGGCGCCACAGCCTCTCGTAGACCGTAGCCACCAGCGGGCTGTTCATCGCGACTTGCGCTAGCGTGGGCGTCTCGCTGGCCACCGACTCGCCGAGGACGTCGAGGAAACCGTGCCGCAGGCTCGCCTGGCGGTCGAGCAAAGCACGGGTTGTCTGCAGCGGATCGTCGGTAGGCGTCATGGGAGTGAGTCTGCCGGGGCGTAGATCCTTGCTGCAACACGCTCGAAGCCCATAGCCTGGGCACCATCTTCAACGGCGACGGGGGCGGCAGGTGACTGAACTGACCACGCTGCGGGCCGACGAACTCGCCACCCTGGATATCTTCAAGGGGCGCCCGGCTGAGGACTTGATGCCGTTGGCGGCCAGCCTGCAACCCTTGCAGGCGGCGGCGGGTCAGGTGCTGATGCGCCAAGGCGAACGGGCGGTATCTTTCCTGCTCATCGCGTCGGGAGCGGCGGACGTCACGCACGTCGGCGCCGATGGCGTGGTCACCGTCGAGCACGTCTTGGCCGGTACGATCGTCGGCGAGATCGCACTGTTGCGCCATATTCCGCGGACCGCGACGGTGACCACCACCGGGTTGCTGACCGGGTGGGTCGGCGACAGCGACGCGTTCGCGCGGCTGGTGCACATCCCCGGGATCATGACCCGGCTGGTACGCACAGCCCGCCAGCGGCTCGCGGCGTTCGTCACGCCGATTTCGGTCCGGACCCGTGACGGCACCGATCTGCTGCTGCGACCCGTATTGCCCGGCGACAGCGCCCGGACGTTGCAGGGACATGTTCGGTTTTCCGCCGAGACGTTGTATCGACGGTTCATGTCGGCGCGGGTGCCCAGTCCGGCGCTGATGGACTATCTGGCCGAGGTCGACTACGTCGACCACTTCGTCTGGGTGATGACCGACCGCGACGGCAATCCAGTTGCCGATGCGCGGTTCGTCCGCGAGGACCACGATCAAGATGTCGCCGAGATCGCGTTCACCGTTGCCGACGACTATCAGGGTCGTGGCATCGGCTCGTTCTTGATTTCCGCTCTATCCCTCGCAGCACAGGTCGCCGGGGTGCGGAAGTTCTCCGGCCGAATGCTGGCCGACAACGTGGCGATGCGCGCGATCATGGATCACTACGGCGCATTCTGGCAGCGTGATGACGTCGGGGTGGTCACCACCGTCATCGACGTCCCGGATCCCGCGCATCTCTCATTGAGTCGCGAGATGGTCGCCCAGATCAATCACACTGCACGTCAAGTCATCCGGGCCGTCAGTTAGCATGCGACTTCTGCCGGCCGCGGCAGTGCTGCTGCTGATCGCCGGATGCGCTCACCCGGCAAAACCCGCGGCGGCGCCGGCGGTCAACGCGTCAGCGCGTCACATCGATCCCGGCAACATCAGGCGGGTACGCCGTGAACTGCCACCCGGTTACGAGGTGGCTCCGGCGACCAATGTCACTGCGCCGCCTATTGTTTGGGGACTTGGCGGAGCCGGCGTCGCGATTCCCCCGCGCTGTGCGCCGCTGGCCGACCCGGCCGGCGGCCATGGGCAACGCGCCCAAGGTATCTCAGGTTCTGGCGTGGGCGGCACGGTCTACGCGGTGATCGCGGCGGCGCCGACCGCTCCGGTGACGCTGGATCACTCCCTGCTCGACCCGTGCCGCCAGTGGCGCATGACCGGTGGGCGGGCCAGCGCACGTGTCCGCCTCGTCGAGACACCTCACATCGACGCCGCCGAAACTCTGGGGATGACCGCCGAAATCGTTACATCGGTCGAAGGTGGCAATGAAATCTCTTCGCAGGCAAGCACGTTCATCGCATATTTGGGTGACTACTATGCATTCACCACGCTGATCAGCGATCCCGGCTCACCGCATGCGGCGCTGACGCAGGAGTTCGCTGCCGACTTGCTGGTGAAAACGGTATCAGCGGTACGCGGCTGACGGTGGTGCGTTAGATTGGCGCCAATGATGCGGATTGCTGTTGCGATCGGGAGTGTCTGCCTGTTGGCGGCGTGTTCCCACGGATCGTCGGAGGCACCTCCCTCCGCCGATATCACCAAGATCAAGCAGGTGAAGTCCGACTTCGGGCCCGGCTACAAAGTCAAGGAAACGGCGAAAACCGGAATCGACCCCAAGGTGTTGGCCACCCACCGGCTGCCGCCGGGCCTCACCTTCGATCCGCCGGACTGTGCGTCGTTCGTCGTCGGTGAGGACATGCCGGCGGGCCTTCAGGGGAACATGGCCGCGGTGGCCGCCGAGGGGGACGGTGGACGTTTCATCGCGATGGCCGTGCAGACGTCGGCGCCGGTGCCGTTCGCGGAGCCCGGGCGAAACTGCAAGAAGGTCGCATTCCAGGGTGGGCGGGTGCGTGGCCTGATCGAGGTCATCGATACCCCGCAGATCGAGGGCACGCAGACCCTGGGCGTGCACCGGGTGCTGCAAACGGTCGTGCAGGGAAAGCCGCGCAGCGGCGAGTTGTACAACTACACCGCGCACTTCGGCGACTACCAGGTGATCATCACCGCCAACCCGATGCTGGTGCCGGGGCAGCCGCCAAAGCCCGTCGACACCGCGCAGGCTCGCGATTTACTGGTCAAATCGGTCGCCGCGATCAAGAACTGATCGCTACCGGACACCTCTCGGCCGAAACTGGATACTGACCCGCGGGCCGGTGGCGGCCGACGTCTTCGGTATCGAATGCTCCCAGGTGCGCTGGCACGAGCCGCCCATCACCAATAGGTCGCCATGCGCCTGTGGCAGCCGCAGCGATGCGCCGCCGCCGCGGGGCCGCAACGCCAAAGTGCGGGTGGCGCCGAGGCTGACGATCGCCACCATGGTGTCCTGCGTGCTGCTGCGACCGACGGTGTCGCCGTGCCACGCCACACTGTCGGAACCGTCGCGGTACCAGCACAGGCCGACGGTGGTGAAGGGCTCGCCGAGTTCGCCGGCGTAGATGTCGTTGAGCCGCCGCCGGATCCGGGCCAACTCTGGGTGCGGCGCCTCGTCGACCGTGAGGTCGTGGAAGCTCAACAGCCGGGGGACATCGAGCACGCGGTCATACATCTGGCGGCGTTCGGCCCGCCAGGGGATGGTCTCGAGAAGTTCGCCCAGCATCTCGTCGGCACCGGTCAACCAGCCGGACCGGATATCGATCCACGCTCCGCGGCCCAGCGACCGGCGTTCGTTGCACTCGAATAACGACTGCTGTACCTCAACCGTCACGCCGCCCAGTCTATCGCACGCTTGTTCGATGTTCATTGCTTCAGGCCTGTTACAGCAGGACGGCTCCGGGCCCGCCGGCGGCGCGCGCGTCGTCGGGATTGAACAGCGCGCAGGCCCGCAGGCTCAAGCAGCCGCAGCCGATGCAGTCGGCAAGATTGTCGCGCAGCCGCTGCAGATGCAGGATCCGGTCGTCGAGGTCTGCGCGCCAGCCGGCGGACAACCTGGCCCAATCCCGGCTGGTTGGAACCCGGTCGGCGGGCAGCGTGGCCAGCGCGTCCCGGACGCGGGCCAGGGAAATCCCCAGCCGCTGCGACATCTTGATGAACGCCACCCGTCGCAGGGTGTCGCGCGGGTAGCGACGTTGGTTTCCCGACGTACGACTGCTGGTGATCAGGCCTTGTCGTTCGTAGAAGTGCAGCGCTGAAATCGCGACGCCGGCCCGTGCCGCGAGTTCGC
Source organism: Mycobacterium sp. (assembly GCA_032159915.1). Lineage (GTDB taxonomy): Bacteria > Actinomycetota > Actinomycetes > Mycobacteriales > Mycobacteriaceae > Mycobacterium. Next base: position 6,734 of record JAVHWH010000092.1, on the reverse strand, counting down.
CGGGGAGTAGGTCCACGCTGCGCACATCTCAACATTACTTGAGGTCTTGGGATCTGTTGCCAGTCCGGCGGTGAGGTCACCGACACGCCCGGAAAGGGACACCGAAGCGTCACGATCGGGCCGCTGAGATGCCTTCGTCTCGCGAAGCTGTCACTGTTGCCTCGTGACTATTGATGTTGACGACGACTTCGTCCTCTACACGGACACACGGCCTTACCGGTGCGCACGGGGCCACTGGCTGCTGCCCGGGCACATGATCGTCGCCACCCGGCCGTGCAGCTGCGGTCGGGGCCGGCACACGACGTGGGAATGCGAATGCGGCGATATCACCTATTCGCCGAAGTTGCGCGACTCCTGCGAGCTGTCCAAGGGCTGCTAACCCCGGCGCGAATTAACGCCAGCTGGGCAACCAGATCTCCATGTTCCAGGTGTTCTGCGAAATCGGCTGACCGGTGAGCACCGGGAACAGCCAGGCGAAGTTCGTCAAGACCAGTGCGACATAACACGACACCGCGATCAGTCCGAGGCTGCGACGCTCCGCGCCTTGGCCCGGCTTGTACAAGATGTCACCGAGGATCAAGGCGATCGCCATCGCCAGAAACGGCGCCATGGTGGCCGCGTAAAAGAAGTACATCTGGCGGTCGATGTCGGCGAACCACGGCAGCCAGCCCGCGCAGTAGCCGACCAGTACCGCGGCGTAGCGCCAATCGCGTCGCACCAGCGTCCGCCAGCATGCGTAACCCAGCACGGGCACCGAAATCCACCACATCGCCGGTGTGCCAACCAACATCACCGCTTTGACGCACGACTGGCCGCCACAGCCGGCGACGCTCTGTTGGTCAATCGCGTAGAGCACCGGACGCAGCGACATCGGCCACGCCCACGGTTTGGATTCCCACGGGTGGTAATTGCCCGCCGAATTCGTCAGCCCGGCGTGGAACTCGTAGGCCTTGGCCGTGTAGTGCCACAGCGAGCGAATCGCATCCGGCAGCGGGAAATTCGACTGCTTTCCGATCGATTGGCCCACCTCGTGCCGGTCGATGCCCGTCTCGGAGGCGAACCACGGCGCATAGCTGGCCAGGTAGACGCCGAACGGAATGAGCAACAGCGCGTATGCCGTTGGGAACAGATCGCGGCGCACAGTTCCAAGCCACGGTCGCAGCACCCGGTACTGTCTGCGTGCCGCCAGGTCGAATGCCAGCGACATCAACCCGAAGAATGCCACGAAGTACAGTCCGGACCACTTTGTCCCGCAAGCCAATCCGAGCAGCACGCCGGCACCGAACCGCCACCACCGCACACCCAGCCGCGGACCCCACACCGTCTCGGTGATGCGGCCTTCGGCGAATGCGACATGCAGCCGCTCGCGGACCTGATCACGGTCGACGATCAGCGCGCCGAACGCGGCGAGCACCAGGAACTCCAGGAATCCGTCCAGCAGAGCGGTACGCGCCACCACGAAGCTGACCCCGTCGGCGATGACCAGTAGCCCCGCGATCGCGCCGACGAGGGTGGATCGACTGATCCGCCGCACGATCCGCACCACCAGCGCCACCATGATGGTTCCGAGCACAGCGCCGGTGAACCGCCAGCCCAGCCCGTTGTAGCCGAACAGTGCCTCGCCGATCGCGATCAGTTGCTTGCCCACCGGCGGATGTACGACCAGGCCGTAGCCGGGGTTGTCCTCCACGCCGTGGTTGTGCAGCATCTGCCAGGCCTGCGGCGCGTAGTGCTTTTCGTCGAAGATGGGGGTTCCGGCGTCGGTGGGCGACCCGAGGTTCACGGTCCTGGTCAACGCTGCCAATGCGGTGAGGACGCCGGTCACCACCCAGCCCTCAAACCGGTCGACCGGCCCGAAATCCGGCGCCGGGGCCACCGGGCCCGGGCTGATCACCGGTACCGCGTCCTCGTCAGCGACGAGTTCGTCGGTCAGAGCGGTAGTCATCGAGTCGATCGTAGGCTGTGGCCCATGACAACCGGTCGACTGCTGTTGGGCGCCACGCCGTTGGGCCAGCCGTCCGACGCGTCACCCCGGCTGATCGCGGCACTGGCGACGGCCGACATCGTCGCCGCCGAGGACACCCGGCGGCTGCGGACCCTGGCCAAGGCACTTGAGGTGACGATCAGCGGAAAGGTCGTCAGCTTCTTCGACCATGTCGAGAACGCCCGGGTTCCCGCGCTGGTCGAACAGATCAACGCCGGGGCCACCGTGCTGGTGGTCAGCGACGCCGGGATGCCGTTGATCAGCGACCCGGGTCACCGGCTGGTGGCGGCGTGTGTGGAGGCGGGTCTGCGGGTGCAGTGCCTGCCGGGTCCATCGGCAGTGACGACCGCGCTGGCGGTGTCCGGGCTGCCGTCGGAGCGGTTCTGCTTCGAGGGCTTCGCGCCTCGCAAGCAGGGGGCACGCCGAAGTTGGCTCGCGTCGCTGGCGGCCGAACAGCGCACGGCGGTCTTCTTCGAGTCGCCGCGCCGCCTGCATGCCTGCCTGCTCGACGCCGTCGATCAGCTCGGTGCGGACCGCCGGGCGGCGGTGTGCCGAGAGCTGACCAAGGTGCGCGAGGAGGTGATCCGCGGATCGCTGGAGGAGCTGGCCGCCTGGGCCGCCGGCGGCGTGCTGGGCGAGATCACCGTGGTGTTGTCCGGTGCGGTGCTGCAGGCCGATCTACCCACACTGGTGACTCAGGCGAGCGCACTGGTCGACGAGGGAATGGGCGTCAAAGACGCGTGCGCGCAGGTGATCTCCGCTACGCCGGGAGCGTCGTCACGGCGTGAGCTCTACGACGCGGTGCTTCAGGCCCGGCGACGATGCGCGCCGTGAAGCGGCGCGCTGAGGAGCCGGGCAATCGGACTCAAGCGCGGCTGAGGCGGCGCCCGCCCCGATGATCGGAGCGGCCTTGTGCAGGCATTCCTCCCACTCGGCCTCCGGGTCGGAGTCAGCGGTGATTCCTCCGCCGGAGCCCAACACCGCGTTTCCCGCCGCGTCGAACTCCACCGTGCGGATCGCGACGTTCAATTCGCATCCTGCTACTGGCGACGCCAATCCGACTGTGCCGCAGTACACTCCGCGCCTAGATTGTTCCCACTGGGAAATCAGTTCTCGGGCGCGAAGTTTGGGTGTCCCGGTGATAGACGCCGGCGGGAAGGTAGCCTCCAGCAGCGCTGAGGTCGGCAGCTCGAGCGGGACCTGTGCCGACACCGTCGACACCAGATGCCACACCCCGGGCGCGGCTCGCACCACGAGCAGCTCAGGCACCGTGACCGATCCGGTAACGGCCACCCGGCCGAGATCATTGCGAACCAGGTCGACGATCATCACGTTCTCGGCGACATCCTTGCTCGACGCCCGCAGCGCGGACGGCGGAGCGTAGAGCGGCAGCGTGCCCTTGATCGGGCTCGACGTCACCAGATCGCCACGGCGACACAAGAACAGCTCCGGTGACAGCGACGCGACCGCCCCCCAGGACCCCGCGACATAGGCCGCCCGGGCCGGCGCGGTGCGCGCGACGCCGTCGAGAAAGAAGTCCAGTGGATCCCCGGCGATCGTGCCGGTGAACTGGGTGCACACGCACGCCTGATACACCTCGCCGGACCGGATGGCCTCCAGGCAGGCCAACACCCCAGCGCGATGTGACGCACGATCGGCTGCGTCCCAGTCGATCTGGAACGCACCCGGCGCGGTGTTGGCCGAAATACGCCGACTCAGCGCCTCGGCGAGCCAGCCGGGCATCGGGGCGCCGGACAGGCTCTCGAACCACCACTGCCGGTCGCGGTCGCAGCGCAGCACGCAGTCGGTCCAGCCGCCGGCGGCTTCGGGTACGCGGGCGGGCCGGCCATCCGAACCGGGGTCGGGGTAGGACAGGTAGCCGATCCACCCCCCGCCGACCGTCGTACTGTGCGAGCCGGGTCGCACGTCAAACGCTTCGGCTGCCTCGATGGGCCGTATCGACAAGCTCGGCGCGATGACGGCCAGCGCGCCGAACCACTGTCCGGTCAGCGCGGCCGGCGGCGGCAGCGCCAGCCGGTTGGTGGCGTCGCCGACGATGCGCAGCACCTGGTGGGCGCTGCCGAGATCGCCGAGCCGGTCGATTCGCACGCCTCTAGCTTGGCAGAAATCTCAGCGGCGGCTGATTTTGCGTGCGGTCGTGACGGTCGCGAGCTTCTCGGGATTGCGCATCGCATAGAAGTTGCTGATCTTGCCGTCGACGATCTCGATGGTGAAAACGCCTTCCAGCCGGTCGGCCGAGTACAGCAGCACGGCGGGTGCGGCGTTGCAGACGACCATTTCGGCGCGGACGTCGGGCAACTGGCCGGCACGGCCGATCAGGCCGACGATCGCCCGGGCGACCTTGTCGGCGCCGATCACCGGGCGGCGTGCCGCGCTGGCCTTGCCGTCGCTGTCGGCGGTCCACACCACGTCCGGAGCCAACATCGACATCACCGCCTGTACGTCGCCGCCGGCCGCGGCCGCCATGAACTCGGCAGCGATCCGGGTGTTTTCCGCCGGGTCGACCGGGGCGAACCGCTTGCGCCTGGCCTGCACGTGCTCGCGGGCCCGGTGTGCGATCTGTCGTACGGCCGAGGCGGATTTGCCGACCGCCGAAGCGATTTCGTCGTAGTCGAAGCCGAACACCTCGCGCAGCACGAACACCGCGCGTTCGTCGGGGCCGAGGGTTTCCAGCAGTACCAGCATCGCCATCGAAACCGATTCGGCCAGCACGACATCGGCCGACGGGTCCTGCTCATCGAGCAGCAGCGGCTCCGGCAGCCACGGCCCGACGTAGTCTTCCCGGCGCCGGGCGCCCGCCCGCAGCGTGTTGAGCGCTTGGCGGGTGACCAACCGGGCCAGGTAAGCCTTGGTGTCGTGCACGCCGGCCATGTCGACTTGCGCCCAGCGCAGGTAACTGTCCTGCAGAACGTCGTCGGATTCCGTTGCCGAGCCCAGTATTTCGTAGGCGATGGTGAACAGCAGCGGCCGCAACAGCATGAACCGTTCGGCGTGTCCCCCGCCAGCGGGAGGTACCCCCACGTCGGTCGCGTTCACGATACCGGGACCGCTTCGGATGCCGGCCGCTGCGCCCGCTTGCCGCCCTTGAGCCAGCGGTACCAGCCCGGCTTGGCGGCTTCCTTACGCAGACCCCAGACCGTGCCCTTGCAGACCGCCTCTTTGATCGACGCCGCGACCCGGCCGCCGACGAACAGGTTCACCGGGGTGTCATCGCGGCGGGCGAGCTGGACGGTGGCGTATTTGCGGCCGATGCTGATGCACTGCCCGGTGAAGCCCTGGTCGACCACGGCGGGCGGCGTGCCCGCTATGCGGCTGAGCACCGTATTGGCCGCCTGCGCGCCCAGCGGGAGCGCGGCCTGGCAGCTCATCCGCAGCGGCCGGCCCGATGGGGCGGCGGCGTCACCGGCCGCCACAATGCGGGGATCGTCCACGCTGGTCAGTGTCTCATCGGTAAGCAGCCGGCCCACAGGATCGGTGTGAAGCCCGCTGCGGGCGGCCAGCTGCGGCACACCGAAGCCCGCCGTCCACACGGTCAGCGCGCTTGGTAAGACGGCGCCAGCCGGCTGGGATGAGTCGAGCACCACCTCCTCGGCGCGGACCTCGCGGACAGTCGCGGCCTCCAGCACGTCGACGCCGAGGCGGTGCAGCCACTTCGCCACCGAGCGGCGCCCGGGCCGGCTCAGCGACGGCCCCAGCGTTCCGCCGCAGACCAGGTGGACCCGGCGGCCCTGCTCGGCCAGTTCTGATGCGGTCTCGATGCCGGTCAGTCCGGCGCCGACCACCACTACGGGCGCGGCCGGGTGCAGCTCGTCGAGTGCGGTGCGGAGTCGCTCGGCCTGCTCGAATTCGGCTATCGGATAGGCGAATTCGGTTGCCCCCGGTACTGCTTCGGGAACGGCGCCGGTGCTGCCGACGGCGTAAACGAGGTAGTCGTAGTCCAGCACCGTGCCGGAGGTCAGCTCGACCGTGCCCGCGGCGGTGTCGATTCGTTCGGCGTTGTCGACCAGCAGTCGGACGCCTTCACCCAACAGGGTTCCGTAATCGACGGCCGCATTGCCGCTGCCGGCGACCAACTGATGAAGGCGGATTCGCTCGACGAACACCGGGCGCGGGTTGACCACGGTGATGTCAACCGTGTCGGCGTTGAGTCGCAGGTGGTTGGCGGCCAGTGTGCCGGCGTATCCGCCGCCGATCACGACGATGTGAGTGCGCTGGACGGGCATGGGTGTCTCCTGTTCGGATGGGATGTGCTGCCCTCAAGACACCGCTACGGCCGCCGTTGTGACAGCGACCGCTCCATTGTGATCAGGCTCACGGCTTGGCGCACACCAGGCTGACCAGGATGTCGACCCGGGCGTCGCGATATTCGGGGCGCAATCGGCCGCTGCGATCGAGGGTGATCAGGCCGTGCAACGCCGCCCACACCACCTCGGCCAGGGTGTCGGGATCGCGGGTACCCGCGACCATGTCGACAGCCGCGCGCAACTCCTCGAAGGCCGCGCTGAGTTCGGGCGGCGTGCCGTCAACGGCGAAGGGCAGGGTGCTCGCGCGGGTGAACATCGCATCGAACAGCGCTTGGTTGTCACGGCCAAACCCGATGACTGCGTGCGCAACTCGGGCCAGAGCATCCCGGCCGTCGGTGGCCTCGCGGCGAGCTTGCGACAGCGCGTCACGCAGTTCGCCGAAGCCTTCAACCGCGACCGACGCGACGATGCCTTCCATGCCGGCG
>JAVHWH010000077.1:0-9051 GCA_032159915.1 Mycobacterium sp. | reverse complement strand
CATCCATTACCGCGCCCAGCGCTGGTCTGACGTGGTCAAGTTGTTGTCGCCGATTGTGAACGATCCTGGTCTCGACGAGCACTTCGCGCACGCCGTCAAGGTGGCGTTGGGTATTTCGTTGGCGCGGCTGGGCATGTTTGCTGCCGCGCTGTCCTACCTCGAGGAGCCGGACGGACCGGTTGCCGTTGCCGCAGTCGACGGGGCGTTGGCCAGGGCGCTGTCGCTACGCGCCGATGGCGACGAGGACACCGCGCGCGAGGTGCTGCAGGACCTGTATGCCGCCAACCCGGAAAACGCTCAGGTCGAAGAGGCGCTGACGGATTCCAGCTTCGGGATCGTGCCCACCACCGCCGACCGCATCGCCGCGCGCATCGACCCCTGGGACCCGGCCACTGAACCCAAGCCTGGCGACTTCGTGGACCCGGGAGCGCAAGAGCGCAAGGCGGTGCTGTTGTCCGAGGCCGAGCGTGAGCTCGACGAGTTCATCGGCCTGGAGAAGGTCAAAGATCAGGTCGCTCGGCTCAAGAGCGCGGTGGCAATGGAGCTGGTGCGTAAGGACCGTGGGCTGGAAGTGGCCCAGCGCACCCACCACCTGGTGTTCACCGGGCCTCCTGGAACCGGCAAGACCACGATCGCGCGCGTCGTCGCGAAAATCTATTGCGGCCTTGGCCTTTTGAAGAAAGAAAACATCAAAGAGGTACACCGTGCCGACTTGATCGGTCAGCACATCGGCGAGACCGAGGCCAAGACCAACGCGATGATCGACAGCGCCCTCGACGGTGTGCTGTTCCTCGACGAGGCGTACGCGCTGGTTGCCACCGGCGCCAAGAACGACTTCGGCCTGGTGGCGATCGACACGCTGCTGGCCCGGATGGAAAACGACCGTGACCGGTTGGTGGTCATCATCGCGGGCTACCGGGCCGACCTGGATCGGTTCCTGGACACCAACCAGGGTCTGCGATCACGGTTCACCCGCACCATCGATTTCCCGTCCTACCAGCCGGCCGAGCTGATCGAGATTGCCAACTTCATGGCCACCCGGCGTGACAGCGCGTTCGAGCAGGCTGCACTCGACGATCTGGAAGCCCTGTTCGCTCATCTGGCCAGCACCACGAAAGCCGATTCGGTGGGCGTCGAACGTCGCGGCCTCGACATCGCCGGAAACGGTCGATTCGTGCGGAACGTCGTCGAAAAGTCGGAAGAGGAACGGGAGTTCCGGTTGGACCACTCCGAACATGCGAAGACCGGTGAATTCACCGACGAGGAGCTCATGACGATCACCGCCGCTGACGTGGCCAACACCGTGCCGCCGTTGCTCGAAGGCCTGCGGCTGGAGACGCCGGCATGACCGCGCTGGCGACGATAAACGGAGCAGTGCGATCCAGAAGGGGCAGGAGGAGCAGCGCCAATGGCTGAGCCGCAGGACGACCGGCGGTCGTTCGCCTCACGCACCCCGGCAAACGACAACCCCGAAAAGGTGGTTTACCGCAGGGGGTTCGTCACCCGTCACCAGGTGACCGGTTGGCGATTCGTCATGCGCCGCATCGCGTCTGGTGTCGCCCTGCACGACACCCGGATGCTCGTCGACCCGTTGCGCACCCAGACGCGCGCGGTGCTGATGGGCGTCGTCGTGTTGGTTACCGCGCTGGTCGGCTGCTTCGTCTTCTCGCTGATCCGGCCGAACGGGTCGGCGGCCAACAATCCCATCCTGGCCGACCGGTCGACGGCTGCGCTCTACGTGCGAGTGGGTGATCAACTACACCCGGTGCTCAACCTGGCGTCGGCCCGGCTGATCGCCGGCAAGCCGGCCAACCCGACGCAGGTGAAAGGCACTGAGCTAGACAAGTTCCCGCTCGGCAACCTGATCGGCATCCCCGGTGCACCACAACGGTTGGTGCAGAGCACCCGCAAGGACGCCGACTGGACGGTCTGCGACGCGGCCAGCGGTACGGCCGCCGGCGTCACCGTGATCGCCGGCGCTCCGGACAGCAGTGGGTCCCGCGCCGCAGCGCTGGACACCGGTAAGGCCATTCTGGTCAGCAACCCGACCGGCGCCTGGCTGCTGTGGGATGGCCGGCGCAGCCGAATCGAGTTGGCTGACCGCGCGGTGACCAGCGCACTGGGGCTGGGTACCGACGTCTATCCGCCCCGCCCTGTCTCCGCCGGTCTGTTCAACGCCATTCCGGAATCACCGCCACTGGCCGCACCGGTCATCCCCGAAGCCGGCAGCCCCGCCAAATTCCCGGTGCCCGCCCCGATCGGCGGCGTCGTCGAATCTCGCGCGCTGGAAGGCAATTCCGCCAACTACTACGCGGTGTTGCCGGACGGCCTGCAACAGATTTCACCGGTGCTGGCCGCCATCCTGCGCAACACCAACTCATACGGCCTGGACCAGCCGCCGCGGTTGGGCGCCGACAAGGTAGCCAAGTTGCCGGTGTCCCGGCAGCTGGACACCAGCCGCTACCCCGAGCAGCGCATCAGTCTGCTCGACGCGACACACGATCCGGTCAGTTGCGCGCACTGGAGAAAAGCGTCCGGCGCCAGCACTAATTCGCTGACGCTGCTTGCCGGTTCGGCGCTGCCGATTCCCGACACGGTGCACACCGCCGACCTGGTCGGGGCGGGCGCTGGTGGGACAGCCAGCCGGATCGCGATGGCGCCGGGGACCGGGTACTTCGCTCAGACGGTGGGTCAGAACCCGTCGTCGCCTGCGGCCGGCTCGCTGTTCTGGGTCTCGGACACCGGTGTGCGTTATGGCATCGACAACGAAGCCGCTCAGGGCGGCGTCACCGGAAACGCGAAAACCGCTGAGGCTCTTGGCCTGACCCTGCCGCCCACTCCTATTCCGTGGTCGGTGCTGTCGTTGTACGCCCACGGGCCCACCCTCTCCCGGGCCGACGCGCTGCTTGCGCATGACGGACTGGCGCCCGACTCCCGACCTGGCCGTACTTCTGCCGAAGGGCAAAACCGATGAGCCGCTTGATCTTCGAGGCACGTCGCCGGCTGCCCTCGCCGGTGGCCCGCAAGGGCAGCATCACTATCGAAGCTCCACCGGAACTGCCTCGGGCGATCCCGCCGTCGCTGCTGAAGCGGGCGCTGCCGGTGGTGATCGTGTTGCTCATCGTCGGGATGATCGTCGCGATGGTCGCCACCGGAATGCGGCTGATCTCGCCCCAGACACTGTTTTTCCCGTTCGTGTTGCTGCTGGCGGCCACCGCGTTTTTCCGCGGTGACAACAAGTCGCGTACCGAAGAAATCGACGCTGAGCGTGCCGACTACCTGCGATACCTGTCGGTGGTCCGGGACAACGTCCGTGCGCAGGCCGCCGCGCAGCGCGCCGCTGCCGAATGGTCACACCCGAAGCCGGTGGATTTGGCCGCCATCCCCGGGTCGCGACGGCAGTGGGAACGCGACCCGCAGGACGGCGACTTCCTGGTGGTGCGTGCCGGCGTGCACTCGGCCGCGTTGGACACCGCGTTGCGGGTCAACGACGCTGCTGACGAGGTCGACTTGGAACCGGTGTCGCACAGCGCATTACGCAGCCTGTTGGACACGCAGCGGACCGTGCGCGATGTGCCGACCGGGATCGACCTGACCAAGGTGTCGCGGATCACCGTGCTCGGCGATGACGACGAGGTTCGTGGCGCACTGCGCGCGTGGGTGGCTCAGGCGGTGACCTGGCACGATCCGACGGTGCTCGGAGTGGCGGTCGCCACGCCGGACCTCGAGTCGCCTGACTGGTCGTGGCTGAAGTGGTTGCCGCATGTCGACATTCCGGCCGAAGCCGACGGAGTGGGGCCGGCTCGTTATCTGTCGACCAAGCCCGACGAGCTGGCCGCGCTGCTGGGGCCGGCGCTGTCCGACCGTCCGGCGTTTAACGGCGGACAAGCGGATGCGTTGCGGCACTTGCTGATCATCGTCGACGATCCGGAGTTTGACCTGAGCGCCTCTCCGCTGGCGGCCGGACGGGCGGGTGTCACCGTCGTCTATCGATCGGCCACTGCGCCGCACCGGGAGCAGTATTCAGATCCCGAGCGGCCGATCCTGCGTATTACCGACGGGACAATCGAACGCTGGCAGACCGGCGGCTGGCAGCGCTACATCGACAGCGCCGACTTCCTCGGCGTCGACGACGCGGTTCACATCGCGCGCCGGTTGTCCCGCTGGGACTCCAACCCGACCCACAGCGGCCTGCAGTCAACCGCCACCCGGGGAGCGACCTTCACGACGCTGCTCGGAATTCCGGATGCATCCCGGCTTGACGTCCCGACGCTGTGGGCGCCGCGACACCGCGACGACGAGTTGCGAGTGCCGATCGGTGTCACGGCCACCGGTGAGCCGCTGATGTTCGACCTCAAGGACGAAGCCGAAGGCGGGATGGGACCGCACGGCTTGATGATCGGTATGACCGGTGCCGGTAAGTCGCAGACGTTGATGTCGATTCTGTTGTCGCTGTTGACCACTCACTCGGCCGAGCGGCTGATCGTGATCTACGCGGACTTCAAGGGTGAGGCCGGCGCGGACATCTTCCGCAACTTCCCCCAGGTCGTCGCGGTGATCTCGAACATGGCCGAGAAGAAGTCGCTGGCCGACCGGTTCGCCGACACGCTGCGTGGTGAGGTGGCGCGCCGGGAAACGCTGCTGCGCGAGGCCGGCCGCAAAGTCCAAGGCAGCGCGTTCAACTCGGTGACCGAGTACGAGAATGCGATCGCCGCCGGGCATGACCTGGCGCCGATCCCGACGCTGTTCGTCGTCGCCGACGAGTTCACGTTGATGCTCGCCGATCACCCCGAGTACGCCGAGCTTTTCGACTACGTGGCCCGTAAGGGTCGCTCGTTCCGCATCCACATCCTGTTCGCGTCGCAGACCCTGGACGTCGGCAGGATCAAGGACATCGACAAGAACACCTCGTACCGGATCGGTCTGAAGGTGGCCAGCCCGGCGGTGTCGCGGTCGATCATCGGTGTGGAAGACGCGTACCACGTCGATGCGGGCCGAGAGAACAAGGGTGTCGGCTTCCTGGTGCCCGCGCCCGGGGCCGCGCCGATCAAATTCCGCAGCACCTATGTCGACGGCATCTACGACCCGCCGCAGGCGGCGAAAACACTGGTGGTGCATTCGGTTCCTGAGCCGAAGCTGTTCACCGCGGGACGGGTGGAGCCCGACCAAACCACGGTGATCGCCAAAAACGGGCACGAGGAGCCGATCGCACCGTCACGCAAGCTGATCGCCACCATCGGTGACCAGTTGGCCCGCTTCGGCCCCCGCGCCCCCGAACTTTGGCTGCCGCCGCTCGACGAGGTGATTCCGCTGAGCGCAGCATTGGCGCGTGCGTCGGTGCCGCGGGGCGAATGGCGCTGGCCGCTGGGCGAAATCGACCGGCCGTTCCAGATGCGCCGCGACTCGCTGGTGTTCGACGCGCGGTCTTCGGCCGGCAACCTGCTGATCCACGGTGGCGCCAAGTCCGGTAAGTCGACTGCGCTGCAGACGTTCATCTTGTCGGCGGCGAGCCTGCACTCACCCCGCGAGGTGAGCTTCTACTGCCTCGACTACGGCGGTGGGCAGCTGAGGGCGCTGGAAGACCTGGCACACGTCGGCAGCGTCGCGTCGTCGCTGGAGCCCGAACGCATCCGTCGCACCTTCGGCGAGATCGAGCAGCTGCTTCGCATCCGTCAGCAGCGCGAAGTCTTCCGCGACAAGCAGGGCCCGGACGACGGTCTGGGCCAGGTATTCCTGGTGATCGACAACCTGTATGCGTTCAGCCGCGACAACACCGACCAGTTCAGCACCCGAAACCCGTTGCTGAGCAAGGTGACTGAACTCGTCAACGTCGGCCTGGCCTACGGCATCCATGTGGTTGCCACCACGCCCAGCTGGCTCGAGGTGCCGTTGGCGATGCGCGACGGTCTCGGTATGCGACTGGAACTCAAGCTGCACGATGCGCGTGACAGCAACGTCCGGGTGGTCGGCGCACTGCACCGCCCGGCCGAGGGAGTCCCCGCCGACCAGCCGGGTCGCGGTCTGACCATGGCCGCCGAACATTTCCTGATCGCGGCGCCCGAACTTCACCACATCGCCGCGATCAACGCCCGCCACGAGGGGATCACCGCGCCACCGGTGCGGCTACTGCCAACCAACCTGGAGCCGGCAGCGCTCGAGCCGGTATACGGCGGTGCCGATCGGATTGTGATCGGTCAGCGCGAAGAAGACTTGGCCGCAGTCCAACTCGACTTCGCGCAGAATCCGCTGCTGATGGTGCTCGGTGACACCAGAACCGGTAAGACGACGTTGCTGCGGCACATCATTCGCACCATCCGGGATAATTCGACACCGGACCGCGTCGCGTTCACGGTGCTGGATCGGCGACTGCACCTCGTCGACGAGCCGCTGTTCCCCGACAACGAATACACCGCCAACATCGACCGGGTGACTCCGGCGATGCTCGGGTTGTCAGCGCTGATCGAGAAGCGCCGGCCGCCGGCAGGCCTGGACGCCTCGCAGCTGACCGGCTGGTCGTTCGAAGGCCACACCCACTACCTGATCATCGACGACGTCGACCAGATACCGGATTCTCCGGCGATGACGGGACCCTATGTGGGCCAGCGGCCGTGGACCCCGCTGATCGGACTGTTGGCGCAGGCGGGCGACTTGGGGCTGCGGGTGATCGTCACCGCGCGGGCGAGCGGTGCCGCGCACGCACTGATGACCAGTCCGCTGCTGCGCCGCTTCAACGACCTGCAGGCAACCACGTTGATGCTGTCGGGCAACCCGGTCGACGGCGGCAAGGTCCGCGGTCAGCGGTTCGACCGGTTACCCGCGGGACGGGCAATTCTGCTGAGCGACAGCGACGTCCCGACTTACGTGCAGTTGATCAATCCACTCGTCAGCGAAAGCGCCGCCGTCGATCGCGGCCGGTGAGATTCATCGAAAGGGGTATGAGTCATGACACTGCAAGTTGTTCCAGAAGGTCTGGCGTCGGCCAGCGCGGCCGTCGAGGCGATCACGGCCCGGTTGGCGGCTGCGCACGCGAGTGCCGCACCGGCCATCACGGCCGTGGTCCCGTCTGCGGCTGACCCGGTCTCGCTGCAGACCGCGGCAGGCTTCAGCGCGCAGGGCACCGAACACGCGGCGGTGGCGGCTGAAGGCGTCGAGGAACTCGGTCGCGCCGGTGTCGGAGTCGGTGAATCCGGTGTGAGTTATGCCGCCGGCGACGCCGCCGCCGCAGCGACATACTCGGCCGGCCACTGACAATGACCGCGCCGGTGTGGATGGCTTCGCCGCCTGAGGTGCATTCAGTGCTCCTCAGCAGCGGTCCTGGCCCTGGGTCGCTGTTGGCGGCCGCGGGGGCCTGGACTGCGCTGAGCACTGAATATGCCTCGGCAGCAAGCGAAGTCACCACACTGTTGAGCGCGGTACAAGCCGGCCCGTGGCAAGGCACGAGCGCCGAAGCGTATGTCAGCGCACATCTGCCGTACCTGGCGTGGCTCACCGAGGCCAGTGCGAACAGCGCGGGGGCGGCGGCTCAACATGAGGTTGCCGCCGCCGCTTACACCGCGGCGCTCGCCGCGATGCCCACGCTTCCGGAGCTGGCGATCAACCATGTCATCCACGGCGTGTTGATTGCGACGAATTTCTTCGGCCTCAACACCATTCCGATCGCGCTCAACGAAGCCGACTATGCCCGGATGTGGATCCAGGCCGCGACCGCAATGGCGACCTACCAAGGCGTGTCCGGGTCGGCGTTGGCGTCGGCTCCACGGACCGAGGCGGCACCTCCGGTGCTCAAGACCAACAATGCACTGGCGGCCGCAGTCAATCCGCCATCGTCGGGGAACTTCCTGACCGACATCTTCAACCAGCTGCTGCAACTGTTCCAGGACCCGACCGGAACGCTCAGCTCCATCCTGGCCAATCCGAGCGCGTGGTTCCCGCTGCTGTTCTTCGTCGCTTACGAGGCGTTCTTCATCCCGTTCGGAACAACCTTCTGGTCGGTCCTACTCAGCGCTCCGGCCTTTCTGCCGCTCATCATTGCGCTGGCGCTCAGCGCAATGGCGCCGCCGGCAGCGCCCGAGCCGGCTCCTGATGTCGTTGGAGCGCCAGGCTTTCGGGCCGGGCAGAGCGGCGGGATGCCGGCCGCCGCGATCACCTCGACGGCAACAGGCGCCCCGGTCACGCCCGGATCGACGTCATCGGTCGCCGCGGCGGCCGGCGCCACCCCGGCGGCCACACCCGCCCCTGGCTTCGCGTACATGGTCGGTGGAATCGGCCCCGACGGTGGCCCGGGGCCGACACTGACCGACCGCGACGAGAACAAGGCGCCGGCCGGCTCCATCGCCGCCGCAGCAGCCGTCGGTGCGGCCAGTCGAGCCAAGACACCTGCGCGCCGGCGGCGAAGAGCCGAGATGCATGACCACGCCGACGAATTCGCCGACATGAACCTCGACGTCAACCCGGATTGGGGTGCACGAAGCGACCGGGAGCCGGTGGCGGCGGCCGTGGCGTCGCAGAACGGCACGGGTGCACTGGGCTTTGCCGGGACGGTGGGCAAGGACAGCTCCGCCGAAGCGTCGGGATTAGCGACGCTGAGCAACAACGATTTTGGCAATGGTCCGCGCATGCCGATGGTGCCGGGCACATGGGGTCCGGAGGCATCGGAGGGGGAGGGGGACCACAGCTGAGCGGTGTTCGTGGCAACGGTAATCGGACGAGGAAAGGGTTTTTGGGATGAGTTTGTTGGATGCTCACATTCCGCAGTTGGTGGCGTCGGAGTCGGCGTTTGGTGCCAAGGCGGGGTTGATGCGGTCGACGATCGGGCAGGCGGAGCAGGAAGCGATGTCGTCGCAGGCGTTTTTTGTCGGTGATGGTGCGGCGGCGTTTCAGGCGGCGCATGCCCGTTTTGTGGCGGCGGCGGCGAAGGTGAATTCGTTGCTGGATATCGCTCAGGCCAACTTGGGTGATGCGGCGGGGACTTATGTGGCCGCGGACAGTGCTGCGGCGAGCAGCTACCCGGGCTTCTGAGATCGCCGGATACTACTAAAGACACCGAAAGGG
>JAVHWH010000329.1:0-3061 GCA_032159915.1 Mycobacterium sp. | reverse complement strand
CATCGCCCAGCGCAGCGCCTCGACCGCGCCTTGGACGTCACCCACCACGGCCTTGTCGGCGATGTCGAAGCCTTTCACTTCGGCCTTGCCGTGGTGATAGCGCCGCACTGCGGCGACATCCACGTGCCCGCCGGTGTCGGCGACCAATTGCGAACAGGCCGAAGCCAATTCGCGCACATCGGAGCCGACCGCGTCGAGCAGCACGCTGAGCGTGTCGTCGTCGACCTTGACCTTCAACGCGCGAAATTCCTTGCGCACGAAGTCGAACCGTTCACCGGCCTTGGTGATCCGCGCACAGGGATGCACCTGTGCGCCCAGCGCCTGCAACTGATTAGCCAACGCTTTAGCGCGCCCGCCCCCTGAGTGCACGACGACCAGCTCGGTGCCGGCCGGCACATCCGCGGCAGCTTTGGCGATCAACTCGGCGGCCTCTTTGCCGGCCTCACTGGCGGATTCCAGGACGACGACGCGCTCATCGGCGAATAGCGACGGGCTCAGCAGCTCGGCCAGTTCATAGACGCCGACATCGCCGGCGCGGACCCAGTCGACCGGAACGTCGTCGGTGCCCGCCCGCTTGCGTGCCGAGCGCAGCACGTCGGCGACGGCGCGCTCGACCAGCAGCGCTTCATCTCCCAGCACCAGGTGCACGGCCGAATCCTGCTGGCTCACCGGTTGATCGTGTCACGTTCGACCGACAGCCCCGCCGGGCCCCGCCAGCAGGCCGGACAACGACCAAGCCAGCAGTGTGCACGCGGCGAGCGTCATCGCCGCACGAAACCACCGCCACCGCCACAACAGCACGGCCAGCACTCCCCCGGCACCGACGACCACCACACCGGAGAGCCCCGAGGGCACCGGCACGCTCGCGCCGGGCACGCTCGCCGCCCCGTGCGCGATTCGCAACAGCCACCACAGTTCCGGTCCGGTGAATCGGATCAGCAGCGCTGCCCCGGCCGGGCAGAACAGGCACAGAGCTGCCGCTGCGCTGCCCAGCACGGTGATCGGCGCGATCAACGCCGCCACCGCCAGGTTGGCCGCCGCGGACACCACGCTGAACCGGCCGGAGATGCCGGCGACCAGCGGCGCCGTCACCAGCTGCGCCGCGCACGCCACGCAGACGGCGTCGGCCAGTGGCTTGGGCCAGCCCGCCGCGACCAGCCGCCGCGACCAGATCGGCGCGATGATCACCAGCGCCGCCGTCGCCACCACCGACAACGCCAGCCCCACATCGACGGCCAATTGCGGCGTGGCCACCATCAACAGCAGCACGGTGGCTGCCAGCGCCGGAATCGCCTGCCGGCGCCGTGACGACAGCACACCCACCAACGCGATCGCGCCCATCACCGCCGCCCGCAGCACGCTGGCCGAGGGCTGGACCACGACGACGAACAGCGCCAACGTGACGCCGGCCAGCGCGACCGCGGCGCGGGGTCCGATCAGCCGTCCCGAGAACAGCACCGCCCCGCAGACGATCGTCACGTTGGCCCCCGACACCGCGGTCAGATGCGTCAAACCCGCCGTCCGGAATTCCTGGCCGGTGACCGGCGTGACCGTCGACATGTCACCGAGCACCAGCGCTGGAAGCATTGCCGCCTGGTCGGCGGGCAGTACGCGCCGGGCGGCAGCGGCGAAGCCGGCACGGACCGCATACGCCGCGCGGTTGAGCGGGCCGGCGGTGCCGATCGTCGGCGCACCCGTCGCGGTGAGGACAGCCACGCTCAAATCTCGACGCGTGGGCGCGGTGATCCGGGCGCGAAAGCGCATCGGCTGGCCGACCATCACCGCGCCGAAGTCGCGTGCCGGCGCGAAAACGACTGTCCGCCCGGAGGTCTCGTCGTCGTTGAGTTGCCGCAGCGTGGCGCGAAACAGCAGCCGGCTGTGACCGACCGAGATCGGGCTCTCGGTCGGTGTGACGGCCACCTCCGCGGTGGTACCGAATGCCGCGGTAACCGGGTGGTGCGCGACTGCGTTGACGCGCAAGGCGATCGCGAATCCGAAGCCCGCACCGACGATTCCCGCAGCGGCCAGTCCGACGCCGATTGTCCGGATCACAGGACGCCGAGGTCCGAACCGCCACAGCAATGCGCCGAATGCACTGGCGGTCAGGCACACCGAGCCCAGCGCTGTGCCGATCGGCCAGACGATTCCGGCGGCGGTCACCATCCAACTGGTCAGCGCCGCCGGCACCAGCCGTGCGTCCAACCGCGCTGCGGTGGGATCGTCGGTGGATGGTTGGGCCACCGGCCTCAGACGCGGACCAGTGGGCGCAGCTTCTCCAGTCGCCCCGGGCCGATGCCGTCCACCTCACTCAATTGGTCGACGCTGGTGAACTTGCCGTTGGCCTGCCGCCAGGCCACGATCGCCGCAGCCATCACCGGCCCGACCCCGGGCAAGGTATCCAACTGCTGCACGGTCGCGGTGTTCAGGTTGACCACTTGTGCGGGGGCGCCCTTGGCCGGACGGGACGCGGAACTGGTCGGAGCAGGACTCGCCGATCCAGGGCTCACCGAACTCCCCAGCGCGGCGGGCTGTCCCTTGAGCGGAGCCAGCCCGACCACGATCTGCTCGCCGTCGTCGACCTGGCGGGCCAGGTTGAGTCCGATGGTGTCGGCACCGTCCGTCGCGCCCCCGGCCGCTTTCAAAGCGTCGGCGATTCGGGAGCCGGGCGCCAGCGTGACAAGCCCCGGCGTGTGCACCAGGCCCACCACACTGACCACCACCGCCTGGTTCGGACGAGCGGCGGGGCTCGGGGTTCGGCTCGTGTTGGCCGCCATGTCGACGGGCGGCAACTTCGCCGAAGCCACCGGGGCGGGCTGTTCACGCATCAGCGTGAAGACGGTGACCAGCACAGCGATGGCCCCGACCGCGGCCAGCGCCACAGCCCCGGCACGGCTGGGATCCGCGCGTACCTTGGCCAGCCAGCGGTCGCTCTGTGCCGAGCCGTCCGGGAGCCAGCGTGGCAGAAGCGAGTTCGGGTCGGTATCGGCGGCGTCGCTGTCGTCGGCGTCCTGGTCGGCGGGCCCGGACGTGCTCGGCTGAGCGCCGAGGCGCCGGCGCAATC
>JAVHWH010000322.1:0-5881 GCA_032159915.1 Mycobacterium sp. | reverse complement strand
TCCTGGCGCCGGACGCAAAGCTGCCCAACACCACCGTTCCGGTCCAGGTGCTGGTACCGCGGATGGACCTGTTCGTCACGCCGGCCCTGCAGAGGTACACCGGTTCAATCCCGTTGGGCAGCAGAGTCGTTCAGATCGAGGGCGGCCACTGGATGGTGACAGCACGTCCGGACGTCGTCGCCCGGCTGACCGCCGAATGGATCGACCGTCACGTCCATGGCGCCACGTTGGACGCCGCAAGCGTTGTGCAGACCGGCCCGCGCAACGTCCAAGGCAAACTCGCGTTGGTCACCGGAGCGGGGGCCGGTATCGGTCGTGCCACCGCTGTCGAGTTGGCGCGTCAGGGCGCCGAGACCGTAGTGATCGTCGATCGTGATCTGGACGCCGCGCAGGACACGGCCGCCGCGGTCCGCGAGGCCGGCGCCGGCGCTGCGGCCTACCAGGCCGACGTCAGCGATGAAGCGGCGATCAATGCGCTTGCCGCACAGGTCAACAACGAACATGGTGTGGTCGACATCCTGGTGAACAACGCGGGCATCGGGATGGCCGGCCGATTCCTGGAAACCACACCGGAGAACTGGGACAACATCCTGGGTGTCAATCTGCGCGGCGTACTCAACGGAAGCCGGGCGTTCGCCGCCCAGATGGTCGACCGCGGTCAGGGCGGCACCATCATCAACATGTCCTCGGCGGCTGCTTTCCTGCCGTCGAAATCGATGATCGCTTACGGCACAACCAAAGCCGCGGTGCTGGCGTTCAGTGAATCGTTGCGCGCCGACCTGGCCGATGACGGCATCACCGTCACCGCGGTATGTCCGGGCTTTGTCAACACGAACATCGCCAAGAGCACCGTCTACGCGGGGATGAACCCCGAGGAGCAGGAAAGCGCCCGGCACAAGGCCGACATCGCCTACCGTCGTCGCAACTACACCCCGGAAGCCACCGCGAAGGCGATCGTCAAGGCAGTCAACAGTGGTCCGCCAGTGCTGCCGATCGCGGCGGAGTCACGCGTCGGCTATGCGCTGCGCCGTATCAGCCCCTCGCTGATCCGGCTGTTGGCCCGCTACGACATTCGCCCTTGAAACGAATTGCGGCCAGTTAAGGCGCTAACTCCAAGTGGAGTGCGTTGTTCTCCTGGTAGCCCTGCGGGTTGCCACACGCCGCGACGTTGTTGGTGATTTGCACGTTGCCGTCCAACGTATTGGGGTCCCAGGTGTAGTGGAAGGCGATCGCATCACGAACGTCGCCGCCTTGTTCGCAGGAGACGCCGCCCTGGCCGTCGAGCGTCCACTGCCCGTCGACCAGATGTGCCTCGCCCAGGTGCTTGATGGCAGCGCACCCGTCACCGCACGGCGTGATGAACCAGTCGTCGTGAATCGAATGACCGTCCGGGTAGGTCTCGGTCTCGATGTAATGGCCATCGAGCGGGTCCGCCAAGGACACCGGAGCGGTAAGTACCAGGGCGAGACCGGCGAACAGCGCGCTGCCGGCAAAACCGCGGGTGGTCGTCATGATCCGGTTCCTTTCGTCAAGCTGGTCAGTGCGTCGAGCACCTGTTGGTGGGTATCACAGCAACCTTTTAGCTCGTGCGCGTTTGGTGATTCTGCTGAATGAACGCACGGTGACGAATCGGAAGGGGGCCGCCCGGGCCACAGAAGCCTTTACCCGTTCTTGACCATGTGTTGAATCGGCTCACTGACGATAGCTAACGTGACTAACCTTCACCTGGTGGAACTGGGGGTTTTGGGACCTCTCCAGGTCCGGCGGGATGGCGCGCCGGTCCCGATTCCGGGCGCCAAACCGCGTGCGGTCCTGACCATGCTCGGCTTGCACGGCGGCGCTGTCGTGTCCGCCGAGACGTTCTTCGAGTTGCTCTGGGGCGAGCATCCGCCCCGAACGGCCGCAAAAGCCTTGCAGACCCACATCTCCTCGCTGCGTCGAGCCTTGGGCGACGGGTTCGTTCTCACGAAGGGAGCGGGTTGGGCCCTCGGCGAGAGCGAGCTTGACGCGTCGCGTTACAGATCGGCCGCCCGACTCGGACGCGATGCCGCTGCCGCCGGCGACATCAGCCAAGCCGTGGCCTGCTTCGAGGAGGCACTTGCCCTGTGGCGAGGTGTCCCTGAACTGCCGGACGGCCGGCGGGGAACGTCGGAGAAGACGCGATGGGTCGAGGGCCATGCCGCGTTGGTGGAGGATCGGGCCGATGCCCTGCTGGCGACGGGCCGCGCCGCAGAGCTCATCGGAGACCTCGAGGCCGCGGTGGCCGATGCGCCACTCCGTGAAAGGCGTTGGGGCCAGCTGATGCTCGCGCTGTACCGCGCCGGCAGACAGGGTGACGCCCTCAGTGCTTATCAACGGGCGCGGGCGTTGCTGGCCGACGAATTGGGAATCGATCCCGGGCCGGAGCTCCGGCGACTCGAGACGGCGGTAGTGGCACAAAGTGCCGAATTGGAAGTTGTTGCAACACAGAATGTTGCTTCGGTGATGCGGGCAGTGACGTTCCTGCTCACGGACATCGAGGGCTCGACAGCCGCGTGGGAGGCCGAGGCCGACGCGATGGCGTCGGCACTGGCACGGCATGACGAACTTGTCGAACAAATCGTGACGTCGCGGGCCGGCCGGCTGATCAAGACGCGCGGCGAAGGCGATGCCACGTTCTCGGTTTTCGAGCGGCCGTCGGCGGCTGCCGCCGCAGCAATCGAGTTGCAAGACGCGGTCGCTCACGAGCCGTGGGCGGTACGCGAGCCCATCCGTATCCGGGTGGCCCTACACACCGGGGAGGTCGAGCTGCGCGACGGCGACTACTTCGGACGGGCGGTCAACCGCGCCGCCCGCCTGAGGTCGCTGGCCCTCGGCGGACAAACCCTGTGCTCGGGGGCAACGGCGGAACTCGTCATCGACTCGCTACCTGATCACGTCATGCTCGCCGATCTGGGGTTACGTGAACTGCGTAACCTCGCCCGCCCCGAGCATGTCTTCGAGTTGCGACTGGCAACCGCTGAAGGCGACGCTCCACCGCCGACAAGCGATTCGCCGATCGAACGTCCCGCCCTGCCCGCGGTTCTGATCGGTACCGGGCCGTTTGTCGGCCGCGGAAACGAGCTCGAGCGGCTCTACGCCGCCTGGGAGACCGCGCTCGGCGGTGGGGCGCGGGCAGCTCTGATCGCGGGGGAGCCGGGCGTGGGCAAGACTCGTCTGGCGGGCGAATGGTCCCGGCAGGCTTACGAGCACGGTGCGGTCGTGCTTTACGGCCGTTGCGACGAAGACCTGGGGGCGCCATATCAGCCCTTCGCCGAATCGTTGCGGTCACTGGTGCCGTGTGTGGGCACCAGCCGGTTGCGCGGTCTGCGCGGCGTCGAAGCCCTACTGTCCCTTGTCCCCGGGCTGATCGATGTCGTGCCTGATCTGGCCACGCCGACGCGGGCCGACCCGGAAACCGAGCGCTACGCACTTTTTGACGCTGTAGTTGCGCTGCTGGAAATGGCGTCCAAGGAAGTGCCGGTTGTCCTGGTGCTCGACGACCTGCACTGGGCGGCCAAATCGACGCTGCTCCTGTTGCGACATCTCCTGCGCTTCGGCGAGAACGCCCGGGTGCAGGTCGTCGGCACCTACCGCAGCACCGACCTCGATCGCTCGCACCCGCTGGCGGCGATGCTCGCCGACTTGCACCGCGACGGCACGTCGAGCCGTATCAATCTCAGCGGCCTGGATGAGGACGACGTCACGGCGTACGTCGCGAAGGCCGGCTACGACGACGAAGAGCTCGGCCGCGCGTTGGCGTCGGTCACGGGCGGCAACCCGTTCTTTTTGATCGAGGCTCTGCGGCATGTCGACGAGAGCGGCGGCGTATGGGACCCGAGCACCCTGCCGCAGGGCGTCCGGGAAGCGGTGAGCCGTCGGCTATCTCGCCTTCCGAACGAGACCAACAAAGCTCTTGCCGCAGCTGCCGTCGTCGGCAGCCGGTTTGCCTTGGACCTGGTCGAGCGGGTGGTCGGCGACGATTTGGTCGACGCGTTCGACGAGGCGGCCAAAGCCGGCATCGTCATCGAAGAGCCCGGCGGCCACTACCGGTTCAACCATGCGATCGTCCGGCAGTCGCTGCTTGCCGAACTACCTTCGGTGCGGCGGATGCGACTCCATCAGCGCATCGCTACCACGCTGGAGGACGAATCCGGCGGCGACGACGAGCTTCTCGCTGAGCTGGCCCACCATTACTTCGAATGTGCCTGGGCTGGGAACGCGGCCAAGGCCGTGGAGTACTGCCGACGCGCAGCCGATCAGGCGATGACACGACTCGCTTACGAAGGCGCCGCCGATCTTTACGGCCACGCCCTGCACGCGATGGACGAACTTGACGACGAGCTTCCCGACCGTGACGACCAGGTCGCCGACCTACTGGTCGCACGTTGCGAGGCCCTCCTGGCCGCGGGCGACGTAGCTTCGGCAGCAGGTACGGTCGCGCAGTTGCAACAGGCGACGGTCGACTCCGCCCGGCTGTCGGCGTGGGCGACATGCTTCGACGGCCAGCTGTCGATATTGGCCCATCCCGAGCGACTGGAGGACGTGGAAGCCGGGTTAGAAGCCGCTGCACACAAACTGGCCGAAATAGATGATGCCGCAGGCGAAGCCAAGGCACATACCGTCCGCGCCCAGTGCCTGGCGCGGCTTGGGCGAATTGGTGATTGCGAAATCGCCTTGGACGACGCTCTCACTGCGGCCCGGCGGGCGCGTGATCACCGTCGGGTCAACGCGGTGCTTGCCGGTGCGCCGCTTGCGGCACTGTGGGGCCCCAACCCGGTTCCGCGAGCGGGCGGGCGGTGCCTGGATGTCGTGCGGCTGTTGAGAATAACGACCGACTCGCCGGCGGTCGAAGCGATGTCGACGCGCTGCCAGGCCGTTCTGGAGGCATTCCGTGGCCGGGCGGCGGCGGCCCGACGAATGATCGACTCGGCACGGCGCACGGTCGTTGAGCTCGGTCTGCGGCACGCCTTTCTGGAGGTCGAGCAGTTCGCCGGCATTGTTGAGCTCGTCCTGGATGATCCGGCCGCAGCTGAACCGCATCTGCGCCAGGCCTACAACGGTTTTCGTCGGATGGGTCTGGACGCCGACACCGCCGAGACCGCCGCGCTACTCGGCCGCGCCTGCCTGGCCCTGGATCGAGATGCCGAAGCCGACGAGTTATGCACGGAGAGTGAGCGCCTCGCAGGTCACGTGTTGAAGGCATCGATCGCGTGGCGCACGGTTCGGGCTCAATTACTTTCCCGCCGAGGCGATCACGACGAGGCCCGTAGCGTCGCCCAGGCTGCCATTGCCCTGGCCGAGCGGACCGACGGGTTGGTCGACCACGGCGATGCTTGCCTGTCGATGGCGACGGTGTTGGATGCCGCCGGTGACGCAGTTGGGGCGCGAGCCGCCGCTGAGCGGGCGGCGGAGCTGTACGAGCTGAAAGGCGCTGCGGCACTTGCCGAGCGGGCTCGCGCTATCTGCGGTGCAGATCCCGGCCTCCCTTCCGCCTCGGGTGCGCCCGAAGCGCCGAGTGTCGAGTTGGACAACGCATGCGTACGAGTGATCGGCCGCCTTGATGCTGCAGCCGCCGGCCATTCCTGGGGCGATTATGAGGCGCTGTACGCGACCGACGTCGTCGTCGAGAGTCGACGGAAGGTAGTAGGCGTCGATCTTCCGGCTCACGAATGGCCCACCTTCGCAAGGTCGCTCGTCGAGTCGGGCACAACGCACCGTCACACCGTAATTGCCCTGCGCGGGGTGCACCTCGCGCTATTCCGGGCGGCGGTAAGCACTGCAGACACGAGTCCCGGGGCGCCCAATGACGAGGTGCTCGCTTTATATGGACTGGACGAGAAGAGTCGTATCAAGCTCGCGG
>JAVHWH010000294.1:0-2721 GCA_032159915.1 Mycobacterium sp. | reverse complement strand
TCGACCAGGCGCTCGGCGCGATGGACCTGCTCGACGTGGCCGACCGGCTGGCATCGAGCTACTCCGGCGGTATGGTCCGCCGACTGGAGGTAGCGCAGGCCCTGGTCAACCGGCCGTCGCTGCTGGTCCTCGACGAACCGACCGTCGGGCTCGACCCGATCGCGCGGGACGGCGTATGGCGGCAGGTCCGGCAGATGCAGGAGCTGTTCGGTATGACCGTGTTGCTGACCACGCACTACATGGAAGAGGCGGACACGCTGTGTGACCGGGTGGCGCTGATGCACAACGGCGCGCTGCAGGCGGTCGGAACACCGGGGGAATTGAAGGCGAGGGTGGGGCCCGACGCCACCTTAGAAGACGTGTTCCGGCACTATTCCGCTTCCGACCTCCGCGGTCCGACGGCGGATATTCGCGAAATACGTTCCAGCAGAAGGAGTGATCGCCATGTCGGTTGACCGGGCCGATCCGCCTGTCCAGCTGCACCTGGTGGGTGCGCCGCATGGATTAGACCGCGTACGAGCGACATTGAGCCGGGTCGGCGCGTTCGCGATCGTTGAGCTGCAGAAGCTGCGGCACGACCGGACCGAACTCGTGACCCGGATGGTGCAACCCGCGCTGTGGTTGCTGATCTTCGGCACGACCTTCAGCCACCTGCGTGTCATCGACACCGGGTCGGTGTCCTATGTGGCTTTTCTGGCACCCGGAATCATCGCCCAGTCAGCGCTGTTCATCTCGATTTTCTATGGCATCCAGATCATTTGGGATCGCGACGCCGGCGTCCTGGCCAAGCTGATGGTGACTCCGGCGCCCGCGTCGGCCCTCATCACCGGCAAGGCTTTTGCCGCCGGTGTGCGATCGGTGGCACAGGTCGTCGGCGTGCTGGTGCTGGCCTACGCGATGCGCATCGGACTGACGACCAATCCGTTGCGGATCCTTGCGGCGATGGGTGCTGTCATGCTCGGCGCGGCGTTCTTCGCCTGCCTGTCAATGACATTGGCCGGCCTGGTACGCAGCCGCGACCGCCTGATGGGCATCGGTCAGGCCATCACGATGCCGTTGTTCTTCGGCTCCAACGCGCTCTACCCGGTCGATGTGATGCCGGCCTGGCTGCGCATGCTGAGCAAGGTCAACCCGCTGAGCTACGAGGTTGACGCGTTGCGGGCGTTGCTGATCGGCACCCCGTTCCATGTGGTGGACATCGTGGTGCTGTTAGTCGCTGCGGTGATCGGAATCATCACGGCATCAAAGCTTTTGCGCCGACTGGTCGCCTAGGGGAGTCGCCGCCCGATAGCGCACCCGCCGTCGCGTTGGAAGACAGCGAAACGAAATCGGCGGCCAATCGTTACCCTAATGCGACCACGCGAACGCGGTGTCCGGCCCGAATCCTAATCGTTAGCCAACCGCTACCTACCCCTTCGGCCGCGACAGCCGAGCCGGGTCTGTCAATTGTGTTTCACTCGCCCAGAACAGATTCCACCGCACCAGCGGCAGATGAAAGTTGGGATGGGTAGAAACGATGAATTTCGTCGCAAAGCTGCGTAGCGCAGCGACAACCACGCCTCGCAGGCTGGCTATCGCCGCTGCCGGGGCCGCCATGCTGAC
This sequence comes from Mycobacterium sp., assembly GCA_032159915.1. Taxonomy (GTDB): domain Bacteria; phylum Actinomycetota; class Actinomycetes; order Mycobacteriales; family Mycobacteriaceae; genus Mycobacterium. Next base: position 1,119 of record JAVHWH010000294.1, on the reverse strand, counting down.
CGGTCTCATCAGTGCCGGCGGCGGATCGGCGACCGCCGGCGCATTCTCCCACCCGGGTCTTCCGGTGGAATATCTGGACGTCCCCTCGCCATCGATGGGTCGCAACATCAAGGTCGAATACCAGGCCGGCGGACCACACGCCGTCTACCTGCTGGACGGCCTGCGCGCCCAGGAGGACTACAACGGCTGGGACATCAACACCCCGGCCTTCGAGGAGTTCTACCAATCCGGCCTCTCGGTGATCATGCCCGTCGGTGGCCAGTCCAGCTTCTACAGCGACTGGTACCAGCCTTCACAGGGCAACGGGCAGAACTACACCTACAAGTGGGAGACCTTCCTGACCCGCGAGATGCCTGCCTACCTGCAGGCCAACAAGGGTGTTTCACCGGCAGGCAACGCGGTGGTGGGTCTGTCGATGTCCGGCGGTTCCGCACTGACCATGGCCGCCTACTACCCGCAGATGTTCCCGTACGCCGCGTCGCTTTCGGGCTTCCTCAACCCGGCCGACGGCTGGTGGCCGACCCTGATCGGTCTGGCAATGAACGACGCCGGCGGTTACAACGCGAACAGCATGTGGGGTCCGTCCAGCGACCCGGCCTGGAAGCGCAACGACCCAATGCTTCAGATCCCGCGCCTGGTCGCCAACAACACCCGGATCTGGGTCTACTGCGGTAACGGCACACCGAGTGACCTCGGCGGTGACAACATGCCGGCCAAGTTCCTCGAGGGCCTCACGCTGCGCACCAACCAGCAGTTCCAGCAGACCTACGCGGCCACCGGTGGGCGAAACGGGGTCTTCAACTTCCCGGGCAACGGAACCCACTCGTGGAGCTATTGGAACCAGCAGCTGGTCGCCATGAAGCCCGACATGCTGCAGGTGATCAATGCGGTCAACGCGCCCCCGCCGCCCCCGCCCGCCGGAGCCGCCCCGCCCGCTGGGCCAACCGCCTGATCCAGCAGTAACGCACCAGACCACATCGGCAGCAGCGCAACGGCCAGCGCTGCTGCCGATGTTTCTTTCGGCGGCTTTGGGCTTGATCCAGCAGGCTTAATTCAACAGGCCACGCCGGTCGGCGTGCAGATAGGTGTAGCAGGTGGTCACCGCGCACACGAACGCTG
>JAVHWH010000273.1:0-2647 GCA_032159915.1 Mycobacterium sp. | reverse complement strand
GTATCGAGCACCGGCTACGCCAAGGAGATGAGCGAGGACTATAAGGCCAGGGAGGCGCAGCTCTACGCCGACCAGTGCAAGGACGTCGACATCATCATCACCACGGCACTGATCCCCGGCCGTCCGGCGCCGCGGATCATCACCGCGGAGATGGTCGCGGGGATGAAGTCGGGCAGCGTGATCGTCGACATGGCCGCGGCGAACGGTGGCAACGTCGAGGGAACCGTCAAGGATCAGGTCAACGTCACCGACAACGACGTCACCATCATCGGCTACACCGACCTGGCCGGACGGCTGCCCGCCCAGTCCTCGCAGTTGTACGGAACGAACCTGGTCAATCTGCTGAAGCTGATGACCCCGGAAAAGGACGGCCAGCTCGTCCTGGACTTCGACGATGTCGTGCAGCGGTCCATCACCGTCGTCCGCGATGGCGAATCCACCTGGCCGCCGCCAGAGGTGAAGGTCTCCGCGGCGCCGGTCGCCGCAGGTGCGTCCGATGCCCCTGCCAAGCAGTTACAGGCCAAGAAGTCGATGTCCAACAAGCGCCGCCTGACCACGACTCTGATCGCCGCCGCGGTGCTGTTCGGCCTCATCGCGATATCACCGGCCGCACTGCAGGTGCACCTGACGGTCTTCGCGCTGGCCATAGTGATCGGCTACTACGTGATCGGGCATGTCCACCACGCCCTGCACACCCCGCTGATGTCAGTGACCAACGCGATCTCCGGAATCATCGTCTTGGGCGCGCTGCTACAGATCGGTCACAAGAATCTCCCGATCACCGTGGTGTCAGCTCTGGCGATCCTGCTGGCCAGCATCAACATCTTCGGCGGCTTCGCGGTAACGCGGCGAATGCTGGCCATGTTCTCCCGCAGCTGAGCCTGCGCACCTAATCAAAGGATTATCCCTTGTTCACGATAGAAACGGCCGCCCAAGCGGCATACGTCGTCGCGGCCCTATTGTTCATCCTGGCACTCGCTGGGCTGTCCAAACACGAAACCTCTAGGGCTGGAAACACTTTCGGTATGTCCGGGATGGCCGTGGCGCTAGCCGCGACCATCGCGCTGGCAATCAACGGGCACATCGAGCCGCTGGGTACCGCCCTGCTGGCCGGCGCCGTAGCGGTCGGCGCCGCGATCGGCCTGTGGCGCGCCCGGGTGGTCGAGATGACCGGCATGCCCGAGCTGATCGCGCTGCTGCACTCGTTCGTCGGCCTGGCCGCCGTGCTGGTGGGTTGGAATGGCTACCTGCACATCGAGAACAACCCCGGCGGCCTCGAGACGGCCAAACTCCACGCTGAAGGCCTGGGCGGGATTCACTCGGCCGAGGTCGTCATCGGCGTCTTCATCGGTGCGGTGACCTTCACCGGCTCGATCGTGGCGAACCTGAAGCTGTCGGCACGGATCAAGTCGAACCCGATGATGCTGCCAGGCAAAAACTTCCTCAACGTCGGCGCACTGGTGCTCTTCGGTGCGCTGACCGTGTGGTTTGTGATCAACCCGAACATCTGGCTGCTGGCCGCTGTCACCGTGCTCGCGCTGCTGCTGGGTTGGCACCTGGTCGCCTCCATCGGCGGCGGCGACATGCCCGTCGTGGTGTCGATGCTGAACAGCTACTCCGGTTGGGCCGCGGCTGCTTCCGGCTTCCTGCTCAGCAACGATTTGCTGATCATCACTGGCGCGCTAGTCGGCTCCTCCGGTGCGTACCTGTCCTACATCATGTGCAAGGCGATGAACCGGTCCTTTATCTCGGTGATCGCCGGCGGCTTCGGCATCGAAGCGGGTCCAGCCGAGGATAAGGACTACGGCGACCACCGGGAGATTACCGCCGAAGGCGTTGCCGAGATGCTGGGCTCAGCCGACACGGTGATCATTACCCCGGGTTACGGCATGGCCGTCGCGCAGGCCCAGAACGCGGTCGCCGACCTGACCCGCAAGCTGCGGGCCCGCGACGTCAACGTCCGCTTCGGTATCCACCCCGTCGCGGGCCGGTTGCCCGGCCACATGAATGTGCTCCTGGCCGAAGCCAAGGTCCCGTACGACATCGTGCTCGAAATGGACGAGATCAACGACGACTTCCCCGACACCGCGGTTGTCCTGGTCATCGGTGCGAACGACACCGTCAACCCGGCCGCGGCCGAAGACCCGACCAGCCCCATTGCCGGCATGCCGGTCCTCACCGTCTGGGAAGCCGACCACGTAGTCGTCTTCAAACGATCCATGGCCTCCGGTTACGCCGGTGTGCAGAATCCACTGTTCTTTCGCGACAACACCGCGATGTTGTTCGGCGATGCGCGGGATCGGGTGGAGGCGATCCTCGCCGCGCTGTGAGCCGCCGCGGGGGTTAAAGCCCGCCCGTAATAAGCGGTTAACGCCACAGACAACATCTGTAACCGGCGGCGACCATACGGAGGTGAATTTTTGGTGGCTGATGCCGGCCGGACCTGCAGTTATATGACTTTCTGGGGTGACCGCGGATCGGTCTGCCCAAAGCCGAGATGTCGAGACGGGAACTCGATAAGCTCTAGAACGCAGATCTGTGTTCGACATTAGGGGGGCGTTGTGTCATTTCTAGCCGTGGCTCCCGACTGGTTGACGTCAGCGGCAGCAGATCTGGAAAACATCGGTTCGACGCTCAGCGCGGCCAA
>JAVHWH010000249.1:0-5817 GCA_032159915.1 Mycobacterium sp. | reverse complement strand
CTTGACACCTGTCGAGCAGACCGCGTTCGTCACCCAGTACGCCCGGGCGGTCGACAGCCGTTGGCCCAGACCGATACTCGGCGATACCCTGGCCGACGACATCGTCGCCAAAATCGACTACGACTTCGACGGTTTAGGTGTCCCGGCCAGCGCGATCCGTCAGACCGCGCTGCGCGCGAAGCTTCTCGACGACCGGGTCCGCAGGTTCATCGGCGAACATCCCGATGCCGTCGTCGTCGACCTCGGCGCAGGTTTGGCCACGCCCATGCAGCGGGTGGCGCCGCCACTGACGGTCGACTGGTACAACGTCGATTTGCCCAACGTGATCGCTTTACGCGAGCAGGTGGTGCCCGCCGACGACCACGCGCATTCAGTGGCCGCGTCGCTGGCCGACGATTCGTGGTCTGACCAGATTCCCTCCGATCGGCCCACCATGCTGATCGCCGACGGTCTGCTGGCCTTCGTGTCCGAGGCGGTGCTGGTCAACCTGTTCCGCCACATTCCGGAGCACTTCGGATCCGGTGAAGTGGCGATCAACGACTACGGGCGCGTCAGCTCGCTGAACATCGCCGCGATGAAGATCGGCTTCAGTGCGGTCGGGAACCAATGGAACTACCGAGGTTTCAGCGATCCGCACGTCCCGGAGCGTTGGAGCCCTCGACTGCGCCTGGTCGAGGAGACCAGCCTGGCACACGTCCCAGAGATCGATCTCTACCCGACTGTGGCGCGTGTTTCGACCCGGCTGATGGGGAAAACCAGGTCCGGTGCCCGTTCGGCGCGGATTCTGCGCTACCGCTTTTGAAAGGTGACCACGATGGCTCCGACATCCGAGACGCTGATCACGGGTGCGAACGTGTGGGACGGTGTCTCCCCGCAGGCCCAACCTCGGCAGCTGCTGGTGGTGAACGGCCGGATCCAGCGCGTCGCCGAGGTGATCGAGCAGACCGAGGTGCCGCCCGACGCGCGGGTTGTCGACCTGCCCGGGCACACCGTCACCCCGGGGTTCATCGACTGCCACACCCATGTGACGCTGGCCCCTCCGGTGGGGCTGCTACTAGCACTGGACTCGAGCACCATGAAAGCGTTGAAGGCAGTGCCGGTGCTGCGGGCCCTACTCGACAACGGGTTCACCACCGTGCGCGACTTAGGTTGCGGCGACATCGATTACCCCACCATCGACCTGCGCAACGCGGTGGCCGCAGGCCTGGTTGTCGGCCCGCGGTTGCTGGTCGCACCGCACATGATCTCGGCCCGCGGCGGCCACGGCGACGTCAGCGGAATGCTGGCCGACGAATACCAGGACCCCTGCCGGCCGCTGGAATTGGCCGCGGCCGACGGCGGCGACGAAATCCGCACCCGGGTCAGGCAGCAGATTCGGGCCGGCGCCGACTGGATTAAGTTCGCCGCCACCGGCGGGTTCGCCTCACCCTCGGACGATCCTGGGCACGCCACCTACAGCCAGGAGGAAATGGACGTGCTGGTCGCCACCGCCGCCGATCTCGACGTCCCGGTGACGCCACACAGTTACGGCGACGAGGGAATCCAGCGCGCCGTCCGGGCCGGTGTGCGCAGCGTCGAGCACGGGAATCTCGCGTCGCCGGTGACGCTGCGCATGATGGAAGACGCCGGGGTGTTCATGGTGCCGACCCAGTACACGATTTTGTCCGGCGCGCGCCAGGGTGAAGATGACCCGCTGTGGGCGGCGTTACCTGAGCATTCGCGGCGCAAGATGCAGAAGTACCGTGGTCCCCTGCTGGCCGCGGCGGACGCCCTGGCGGCCAGCGATGTTCGGATTGCGTTCGGCACCGACGCCGGAATGTTTCCGCACCATGAGAATTGGCGCGAATTCCCGATGATGGTGTCTAACGGCATCACCGCGTTGCGCGCCCTTCAAGCCGCCACCAGCGGGGCCGCTGAGCTTCTCGGCCTCGACGACCTCGGGGTGATCGCCGAGGGCAAGATCGCCGACCTCATCGCCATGCCGGGCGACCCTTTCACCGACATCGAGGTCACCGGACGGGTCGATTTCGTCATGAAAGACGGTGTGATCTTTAAGGATCCGGTTGGCGCCGATCCACGAGTGTGACGCTAGCCGCACACTCGGTCCCGAACGTGCGGCTAGCTTCACGTTCGAGCGCCGTTAGCCGCCCAGGCAGCCGGGGCCGAGCAGCGCCTTGAGGTCGCCCATCAGCGCCGGGGACATGGTCACTCGCAGTGATGAGTCCAGCTCGAGGGTGGTGATCCGGTCGCCGCTGAGCAGCCGCAGATGCACCTGCGACGTGCCGGGGTGTTGCGCCAGCACCTGTTTGAGCGCGCTGACCTTGTCGATGGTGCACTGCCGCGTCGGCAGGCTGACGGCAAGCGGGCGGTTCACTTGCGCGTTGCTGAAGTCGGGCACCACCAAATCGTTGGCGATCAACGAGATCCGGTCGTCGCGGATGGCGACTTTGGCGGTCACGACCACCACGGTGTCGTCGATGACGTCGGCGCCGAAAGCAGAGTAGGTGTGCGGAAAGAACATCACCTCGATGCCACCGGTAAGATCCTCGAGTTGGGCTGATGCCCAAGGCATTCCATTCTTGTTCACCCGCCGGTTGACCGATGCGAGGATGCCGCCGACCTTCACCATGGTCTCGTTGGCGACGTCGCCGTCGAGGATCGCCGGGATGGCGGTGTCGACCTGGGTTGCCAGCAAGTGCGCGACCCCGTTGAGCGGATGCCCGGACACATACAGGCCCAGCATCTCGCGCTCCAGCGCCAGCTTGTGCTTGTCGTCCCATTCCTCGTCGGGCACTCTAATGGTGAACACCGCATCAGCGCACGCTCCCCCGTCATTCGGGTCGCCGCCGAACAGGTCGAACTGTCCCATCGCCTCGGCCTTTTTGGTGCCGAGCACCGAATCCACCGCATCGGTGTGGACCAGGAACAGTCCTTTGCGCGGGTGCTTGAGCGAGTCGAAGGCGCCGGCCTTGATCAGCGACTCAGTGACCTTCTTGTTGCACGCCGCGATGTCGACCTTGTTGAGGTAGTCGGAGAAGTCGGTGTACTTTCCCTTGGCGGTTCGGGTATTGATCAGCGAGGCAACGACGTTGGCGCCGACGTTGCGCACCGCTCCCAGCCCGTAGCGAATGTCGGTGCCCACCGAGGCGAAGTTCAGCCCCGACTCGTTGACGTCCGGCGGCAACACGGTGATGCCGAGTTTGCGGCAGTCGGCCAGATAGACCGCGGCCTTGTCTTTGTCGTCACCGACCGAGGTGAGCAGCCCGGCCATGTACTCGCCGGGATAGTTCGCCTTCAAATACGCCGTCCAGTAGGACACCAGGCCGTACCCGGCCGCGTGCGACTTGTTGAACGCGTAGTCAGCGAACGGCAGGATGGTGTCCCACAGCGCTTTGATCGCCTTGGCGGAGAATCCGTTGGCCTGCATGCCTTCTGAGAAGCCTTCGAACTCCTTCACCAGGACTTCACGCTTCTTCTTGCCCATGGCCTTACGCAGAATGTCGGCTCGGGCCAGCGAGTAGCCGGCCACCTTCTGCGCGATACGCATGATCTGCTCCTGATACACGATCAGGCCGTAGGTTTCGGCGAGGATCTCGCGCAGTGGCTCCTCGAGCTCAGGGTGGATCGGTTTGATCGCCTGCCGGTTGTTCTTGCGGTCGGCGTAGTCGTTGTGGGCGTTCATGCCCATCGGGCCCGGGCGGTACAACGCGAGCACCGCGACGATGTCCTCGAATCCCGTGGGTTGCATGCGGCGCAGCAGGTCTCGCATCGGCCCGCCGTCGAGTTGGAAGACCCCGAGCGTGTCGCCGCGTCCCAGCAGTTCGAAGGTGGCGGGGTCGTCGAGCTCGACCGATTCCAGGTCGAGGTCGATTCCGCGGTTCTCTTTGATGTTCACCAGCGCGTCGCCGATGATGGTCAGGTTGCGCAGCCCGAGGAAGTCCATCTTCAGCAGGCCGATCGCCTCACACGACGGGTAGTCCCAGCCGGTGATGATCGCGCCGTCCTGCGCCCGCTTCCAGAGCGGGATCACGTCGGTCAGCGGCTCGCTGCTCATGATCACCGCGCAGGCATGGACGCCGGAGTTGCGGATCAGACCTTCCAGGCCGCGGGCGGTCTGGTAGATGGTGCGCACATCGGGATCGGTGTCGATCAGACCGCGGATCTCGGCGGCCTCTTTGTAGCGTTCGTGGCTGGGGTCAGTGATGCCCGACAGCGGAATGTCTTTGGCCATGATCGCCGGCGGCAGCGCCTTGGTGATCCGGTCCGCGATCGCAAAACCCGGCTGACCGTAGTGGATTCGGGCCGAATCCTTCAGTGCGGCTTTGGTTTTGATGGTGCCGAAGGTGATGACCTGCGCAACCCGGTCCTGCCCCCACTTTTCGGCGGCATAACGCACCACCTCGCCGCGGCGACGGTCGTCGAAGTCGATGTCGATGTCGGGCATCGAGGCGCGTTCGGGGTTGAGGAACCGCTCGAACAGCAGCCCGTGCTGGATCGGGTCGATGTCGGTGATGCCCAGCGCATACGCCACCAGCGAACCGGCCGCCGAGCCACGACCGGGCCCCACCCGGATGTCCACCGAGCGTGCGTAGTTGATCAGGTCCGCGACGATCAGGAAGTAGGACGGGAAACCCTTGTCGCAGATGACTTCGATCTCGTAGGCGGCGCGCTCGGAGTAGCCCTCGGGAAGCGCATCGGGGAAACGGCGCCGCAGGCCGGCCTCGACTTCGTGGCGTAGCCAGGACGCCGGGTCGTGGCCGTCGGGTACCGGGAAGACCGGCATCCGGTCGCGGGGCGCCCACACCTCGGCGTATGAGCTGACCCGCTCGGCGATCAGCAGAGTCGAGTCGCAGGCGCCGGCGACCTCGCCGTCCCAGATCTGGCGCATCTCGGCCGCCGACTTGAGGTAGTAACCGTCGCCGTCGAACTTGAACCGGTTGGGGTCGGTGAGCGTCTTACCGGTCTGCACACACAGCAGCGCCTCGTGGTTGTGCGCGGCGTCACGGGTGACGTAGTGGCAGTCGTTGGTGGCCAGCGGCGGAATGTTCAGCGCGCGACCGATTTCCAGTAGGCCGTCGCGCACCCGGCGCTCGATATCGAGGCCGTGGTCCATCAGCTCGAGGAAGTAGTTGTCGGCGCCGAAGATCTCGCGCCACTTGGCGGCCGATTCCAGCGCCTCACGGTCGTGACCGAGTCGCAGCCGCGTCTGCACCTCGCCCGACGGGCAGCCCGTGGTGGCGATGATGCCTGACGCGTGCTCGGCGATGAGTTCGGCATCCATCCGCGACCACTTGCCGAGCTGACCCTCGAACGAAGCCAGCGACGAGAGCCTGAACAGGTTGCGCAGACCCGTGGCGTTCTCGGCGACCATGGTCATGTGGGTGTAGGACCCGCTGCCCGAAACGTCGTCGCCCTTCTGGCTCGGGTCGCCCCACAGAATCCGCTTGGTCTCGAAGCGCGACGCCGGCGCGATGTAGGCCTCGATCCCGATGATCGGCTTGATGCCCACTTCGGTGGCGGCGTTGTAGAACTCGCTGGCGCCGAACATGTTTCCGTGGTCGGTCATCCCGATCGCGGGCATCTGCAGCCGCTGCGCTTCGGCGAGCATCGGCTTGACCTTCGCGGCACCGTCCAACATCGAGTATTCGGTGTGGTTATGCAGATGCACGAAGGAGTCCATAGGGTGGCCAGTCTATGACCGAGGCCCGACAGATCTGGGCGTGTCGGAACTGCGTGTCTTTGCCGAACTCGCGTCAGTCGGCGAACCGGCGTGCGCCCGGCTCCAGCGGTAGCCGCAAGCCGTTCACGAGGTAGCTC
>JAVHWH010000215.1:0-3928 GCA_032159915.1 Mycobacterium sp. | reverse complement strand
CGCCGTCACCCCTGGTTGAACGCATACCGGGGATGCGCGCCAGACTGTTCGAGGCCGCCCGACTGGCGGCCAGCGCGATCGCCTACACCGGGGCGGGGACGGTGGAGTTCCTCGCCGACGATGACGGTGAGTTCTTCTTCCTGGAAATGAACACCCGGCTGCAGGTCGAGCACCCGGTCACCGAGGAGACCACCGGCCTCGACCTGGTCGAGCTGCAGATCGCGGTCGCCGCCGGCGGTCGCCTGGACGCCGAACCGCCTGCTGCGCAGGGTTCTTCGATCGAGGCTCGGTTGTATGCCGAAGATCCCGCACAGAACTGGCAGCCCCAGGCCGGCTCGGTGTATCGCATCCAGATTCCCTCGGCCCGAGCGCAATTCACCACGCTAGGGGCGCGCACCGGAATCCGGCTGGATTCCGGGATCGTCGACGGGTCGGTGGTGTCGATTAACTACGACCCGATGCTGGCCAAGGTGATCTCGTACGCCCCGACGCGATGGCAGGCAGCGCTGGTGCTGGCCGACGCGCTGGCGCGGGCACAGTTGCACGGTTTGCGCACCAACCGGGACCTGCTGGTGAACGTGCTGGGGCATCCGGCCTTCCTGGACGGCGCCACCGACACGGCGTTCTTCGACACGCACGGCTTGGCAAAGCTGGCCGCACCGCTAGCGGACGACGCCGCGGTCCGGTTATCAGCTGTCGCTGCGGCGTTGGCCGATGCGGCCGGCAACCGGGCCACCGCCAGAGCCTCCGGGGTGCTCGGCTCCCTGCCCAGCGGCTGGCGCAACCTGGCGTCGGGCTATCAGGTCAAGACCTACCTCGACGACGCCGGCGCGGAGCATCGCATCCAATACCGTTTCGCCAGGACGGGATTGGTGTTGCCCGCCGACGAAGGCGTCCACCTGGTGTCGTCATCCGCCGACGAGGTCGTGCTGGCCGACGCCAACGGCGTGGCACACCGCTTCGCCGTGAAGCACTACGGTGCAGAAGGTTCAGCCGTCTATGTCGACTCGACGCACGGCCCGGTGCACCTGATCGCGCAGCCTCGTTTTCCCGAACCGGGATCGGCCGTCGAAAAGGGCTCGCTGGTTGCGCCCATGCCCGGCAACGTCATTCGGCTGGGCGCCGCGGTCGGCGACACGGTCACGGCCGGTCAGCCGCTGATCTGGCTGGAGGCGATGAAGATGGAGCACACCATCACCGCGCCGGCCGACGGCGTGCTCGCCGAACTCAATGTCGACACCGGCCATCAGGTCGAAGTCGGCGCTGTCCTGGCGCGGGTGGACGCGCCCCACGATCCCGAAGCAGAAGGAGAAGCACAATGACGGACACCAGCTTCATCGAGAACGAAGATCGCAAGGCCCTGCGGAAGGCGGTGTCCGAATGGGCCTCCAAATTCGGCAGCGAATACTACCTGAAGAAGGCCCGCGCTCAGGAGCACACCGACGAATTATGGTCCGAGGCAGGAAAACTCGGCTTCCTCGGAGTCAACCTGCCGGAGGAGTACGGCGGCGGCGGGGCCGGAATGTACGAGCTGTCACTGGTGATGGAGGAAATGGCGGCCGCCGGCAGCGCGCTGCTGCTCATGGTGGTGTCGCCGGCCATCAACGGCACGATCATTTCCAAGTTCGGCACCGAGGAGCAGAAGAAGCGCTGGATCCCCGGCATCGCCGACGGAAGCATCACGATGGCGTTCGCAATCACCGAACCCGACGCCGGATCCAACTCGCACAAGATCACCACCACGGCCCGCCGCGACGGCAGCGACTGGATACTCAAGGGGCAGAAGGTGTACATCTCCGGTGTCGATCAGGCGCAGGCCGTGCTTGTGGTGGCACGCTCGGAGGAGGCCAAGACCGGCAAGCTGCGGCCGGCGCTGTTCGTGGTGCCCACCGACACACCCGGTTTCACCTATACCCCGATCGACATGGAGCTCATCAGCCCCGAGCGGCAGTTCCAGGTGTTCATCGATGACGTGCGGCTGCCCAGCGATGCCCTGGTCGGTGCCGAAGACGCCGCCATCGCACAGCTTTTCGCGGGACTGAACCCCGAGCGCATCATGGGCGCCGCCAGCAGCGTCGGCATGGGCCGCTACGCACTGGACCGGGCCGCCGACTACGTCAAGACCCGCCAAGTGTGGGGAACGCCGATCGGTGCGCACCAGGGGCTGTCACATCCGTTGGCGCAGTGCCACATCGAGGTGGAGCTGGCCAAGCTGATGATGCAGAAGGCTGCCACGCTCTATGACAACGGCGACGACGGTGGTGCCGCCACGGCCGCCAACATGGCCAAATACGCTGCGGCCGAAGCAGCTACCCGCTCGGTCGATCAGGCCGTGCAATCCATGGGCGGCAACGGGCTGACCAAGGAATACGGCGTCGCGGCGATGATGGCCTCGGCCAGGCTCGGCCGCATCGCGCCGGTCAGCCGGGAGATGGTGCTGAACTTCGTCGCACAGACGTCGCTCGGCCTGCCCCGGTCGTACTGATGGACACCCTGGTCGAGTACACCGGGCCGAGCGGCTCGGGCGGACCCTATGCGCGGCTGACGCTGAATTCGCCACACAACCGCAACGCGCTGTCGACAACGTTGGTCAGCCAACTGCATCAAGGTTTGCGCGACGCTGCCGACGATCCCGCGGTGCGGCTCGTCGTGCTGGGCCACACCGGCAGCACCTTCTGCGCAGGCGCCGACTTGCGTGGCGATCGCGAGCGCGGCGCAGCCGGGCGAAGCGGGTCGCCACCATCGACATCAGCCCAAGGCTCAGCTGCCCAAACCGATCCGGCCGAGGCGACCGCCCAGCGGTCCCGGGAGATGGCGGCGTTGCTGCGCGCCATCGTCGAGGCGCCGCTGCCGGTGATCGTCGCGGTCGACGGCCATGTCCGGGCCGGCGGCATGGGTCTGGTGGCCGCGGCCGACATCGCCGTCGCCGGTCCGCGCAGCACCTTCGCCCTGACCGAAGCCCGAATCGGGGTGGCGCCGGCGATCATCTCGCTGACGCTGTTGCCGAAGCTGTCCGCCCGAGCAGCCGCGCGCTACTACCTGACCGGTGAGACGTTCGACGCCGCCACCGCGCAGGCCATCGGGCTGATCACGGTCGCCACCGACGATGTCGATTCCGCGCTTGCGTCACTAGTTGCCGACATCGGGCGCGGCTCACCACAGGGCCTGGCGGCGTCCAAAGCGCTGACCACCGCCGCCGTCCTGGACGGATTCGACCGGGACGCCGAACGACTCGGCGCCGAATCGGCCCGGTTGTTCGTCTCCGAGGAAGCCCGCGAGGGCATGCTGGCCTTCCTGGAGAAGCGGCCGCCGCGCTGGGCCAGCTGACCCCCCCGGCCAGTCGGCCCAGGTTCCTCCGATATGCAATGCAGGTGCACGATGACCAACGCGACGGCTGGCGAGATGTCCTTCGCAGCATGCTCACCGGATGGCAACGCCCGACCAGGCGCCCGGTCGACGCCGAGGGCGAGGGCCCCGAAAGCCTGATCGGGTTCGTCCTGGCGGCCGCCGCGGTCGGGGTGCTGACCGGCGTCAGCGCGGCAACCTTCCGGCTGCTGCTCGAACACGGGGCACGGTTGCGCACCAGCCTGGCCGGCTGGTCGCACAGCCAATGGTGGGGGCTGGTCGTGGTGGTGCTGGTCTGCACGGCCACCACCACCGTCGCGGCTGCGCTGGTACATCGCATCGAGCCGCACGCCGAGGGCAGCGGAATCCCACGTGTCGAAGCCGTCGCCGATGGCCGGGTCCGCCCCGACCGCTTCCGGATCCTGCCGGTCAAGTACGTGGGCGGACTGTTGGCCATCAGCGGTGGCCTGGCGCTTGGGCGCGAGGGACCGTCGGTTCAGATGGGTGGCACCGCGGCGGTCATCGTCGCCAGCCTCACCCGGCGCAACCTTGCGGACCTGCGCGTCCTGGTCGCCGCCGGCGC
>JAVHWH010000209.1:0-3157 GCA_032159915.1 Mycobacterium sp. | reverse complement strand
GCGCTCCTCCTCAGGCCGTTCCGGCCTGCATCGTCGCCGCTAGAGCTTGGCCACCGGGGCGTGGTTGTGCATCAGCTTGACCCGCCCGGAGCTGCCGAAGTCGATCAGCGACATCGCCGATTCGCCGATGCCCGACACCTCTTCCACGCGGCCGAGACCGTACTTGTCGTGGGTGACCCGGTCACCGGGCGCCAGCACCAGCAGCGGACGCTTGCTGCCTGCTCCGCTGCGGGTCGGCGACGGGCGCGGTGCGCCGAACCGGCCGGCGCCGCTGACCGGCGCGCTGAACGACGGCGTCGGGTCAGTGCGTCGCCAGTCGATCAGCTCCTGCGGGATTTCGCGCAGGAACCGGGATTCCGGGTTGAGCATCGGCTGTCCCCACGACGACCGGACCTTGGCCCGACTGAGGAAGAGCCGCTGACGTGCCCGGGTGATCCCGACGTACGCCAGCCGGCGCTCCTCGGAAAGCTCGGCCGGATCGCCCAGAGCCCGCATGTGCGGAAACATTCCGTCTTCCCAGCCGGTGACGAACACCACCGGGAATTCCAGCCCCTTGGCGGTGTGCAGCGTCATCAGAGTCACCACACCGGCTGTGTGTTCGGGGATGTCGTCGGTGTCGGCGACAAGCGATACCCGCTCCAGGAACTGCGCCAGCACGCCGGTGTCCGGCACGTCCTCATCGGCCGGCGCGTCCTCGAGCGCGGCAGCATTGGCCAGGTCGGTGGCGAATTCATGTGCGACGCTGACGAGTTCGTTGAGGTTGTCGAGCCGGGCCAGGTCCTGCGGGTCGGACGACGACTCCAGCTCCGTGCGGTATCCGGTGCGCTCGAGCACCGCCTCGACCAGTTCACCGAGGTCGCCTTCGGATGAATCCAGCCGGGTGCGCAGCTCGTCCATCATCTCGACGAAACCCGCAATCGCCTTCGCCGACCGGGTGTTCAGCAGCGGCACCTTGCCTTCGGCGGCGGCTTCCAACGCGTCGGCGAAGCTGGATCCGGTGTTCTCCGCGTACACCGCGACACACGCCTCGGCGCGGTCACCGATGCCTCGGCGCGGGGTGTTGAGAATGCGTCGCAGGCTCACCGCATCGCCGGGGTTGTCCAGCACCCGCAGGTAGGCGACGATGTCGCGGATCTCTCGGCGCTCGTAGAAGCGCACTCCCCCAACGACTTTGTACGGAATGCCGGCGCGGATGAACACTTCTTCCACCGACCGCGACGAGTTGTTTGTGCGGTAGAAGACGGCCACATCGTTGTAGGTGATCTCGCCGCTCGCGACCAGCGCATCGATTTCTCCGGCGATGAACCGGGCCTCGTCGTGCTCGTTGTCGGCGACGTAGCCGACGATCAGCTCACCTTCACCGGCGTCGGTCCACAACCGCTTGTCGCGACGGGCTGGGTTGCGCGAGATTACCGAGTTGGCCGCCGACAGAATGTTCTGCGTGGAGCGGTAATTCTGCTCGAGCAGGATCGTGGTGGCGTTCGGGTAGTCGCGCTCGAAGTCCTCGATGTTGCGGATCGTGGCTCCGCGGAACGCGTAGATCGACTGGTCGGCATCACCGACCACGCACAGCTCGCCGGGCGGCACGCCCTCTTCGCCGGGTTTGAGATCGCGGCCGACCAGTTCGCGCACCAACACGTACTGCGCGTGGTTGGTGTCCTGGTACTCGTCGACCAGGATGTGCCGGAAGCGACGACGATAGTGGTCGGCGATCTGCGGGAAGGCCTGCAGCACCGCCACCGTCTCCCCGATCAGGTCGTCGAAGTCGAGCGCGTTGGCCACCCGCAACCGCTGCTGGTATTCGGCGTAGACCGCAGCCACGGTGCGCGCCAAGTCGTCGGCGAGGTCGTCCTCGGCCAGGTTGTCCAGCGCCTGTTGCGGGTCGATCAGCTCGTTTTTGAGGTTGGAGATGCAATTGGCCAGCAGCCGCGGCGTATACCGCTTGATGTCGAGGCCCATGTCCTTGCCGATCATCTGCAGCAGACGGCGGGAATCGTCGGCGTCGTAGATCGAGAAGTTGGAGTTCAGGCCCGAGATCAGCGACGCCTGGTTGCGCAGAATCCGCACGCAGGTCGAGTGAAACGTCGACACCCACATCGACCGCGCTCGCGGGCCGACCAGGGCGGCTACCCGCTCCCGCATCTCCGCGGCGGCTTTGTTGGTGAAGGTGATCGCCAGTATCTGGCCGGGGCCGACGTCACGCGCGGCCAGCAGGTAGGCGATACGGCGGGTCAGCACGGCCGTTTTGCCCGACCCGGCGCCGGCGACGATCAGCAGCGGCGAACCCTCGTGCAGCACCGCCTGGCGCTGCTGGGGATTCAGACCGTCGAGAAGTTGATCGCCCTCGGACTCGATCACGTGCTGCACACTCAATTCGCGCCGCTCCTCCTCATCTCTTCGTTCTGCATCGTCGCCAGCGGCATAACCCGTCCAACCTACCGCCGTTGGCCGACAGCTTTGCGCCGGAACGCCTGCAAGTGGCACACTCATTTTGTGCTCAATGCGCAGTGGCGATTTTTCTACGGGTACCGGCCGACGGTGCCCGTGGTGTAGCTGCTTCCCAGAGCCCCGCGGTCCGCTTCCGGATCCGGGGCTCGTCTCTTGTGTGAGGCCCGAAACCGGATGACACCACCGCAACAACCTCCACACAACGAGATTCCGGAGTCTGAAATGGCAATCGAAACAGAACTCATCGACATCGCCGACCTGCGCGAGGAAATCGACCGGCTCGACGCCGAGATCCTGGCTGCCGTCAAACGTCGCGCCGAGGTCTCCCGCCAGATCGGCAAGGCGCGGATGGCCTCCGGGGGCACCCGGCTGGTGCACAGCCGTGAGATGCAGGTCATCGCGCGCTACAGCGAACTCGGTCCTGAGGGCAAGGACCTGGCCATGCTGCTGCTCAGGCTCGGCCGCGGCCGGCTCGGTCACTGAGCCGGCCCATTCCGCGGCCGTTTCACTCTGCCTTCATGCCGGCAACGGCGCGGGCCCATCGACCTGACTAGGGTCGAGGCATGACTGCGGTTGAACGGATTCCGGACATCTCAGCGACCCCGGCATGGAGTGCGCTGCAACAACATCACCGGCAGATCGGCGGCACCCATCTGCGTCAGTTCTTCGATGAGGACCCGGACCGCGGCCGCGAATTCAATGTCACCGT
>JAVHWH010000194.1:0-9488 GCA_032159915.1 Mycobacterium sp. | reverse complement strand
ATCACCTTCGGCCCCAGGCCGGATACCCGTGGACGGTGCCTTGCTCGCTGACCCAACACCCTTCGGTCGACTGCACCTCCGTGGTCTGCAGTGAGGATCGCGTCGTCAACCCCGAGTGGTCGAAGCGAATAGCTCACGACATTGGCGCCGACGTCATCGAACTCCCCGGTTCTCATTCTCCCCTCCTTTCGCGACCGTCCGCATTGGCTGACGTTTTGGTGCGTGTGGCTGCTGCGGAGTAGCGCAGGCGGCGGGCGGTCTGATCAGCCTGTGCCGCTTAGCTTTACGAACCGTTGCCGGTGTAATTACGGACGTAGCGCGAGTAGAAGCCGGACAAGCTCAGCTTGGCGGTGGGTGTCCGTTTTGTCGAAGATATGTTGCAGGTGAGTGCGAACCGTCGTCAATGAGAGCGACAATTCCTCTGCAATCTCCTTCAAGTCCGCGCCATGCATCATGCGCAAGGCAACGTCGGCCTCGGCTTCGGTGAGGCGGTAAAGCCGCCGCAACAGCGCTGCAGCGGGTTCGGGTTCGTCCTCAGGATCAATGATGAGAACCAAAGCCATTGGCTGCCTGAGTGGCTCATCGGCATTGCGGCGGTGTGAGGGCAGCACATGAACGACATACGGCCGCTTACCCGAGGGCCGAACACAGATGAGCGACCGGCCCGCCCGGATGGTGGAGCATCCGCCGTCAAGGGCATCATCGATGGCGCGATACACCTCTCGTTCGGTGTGCGCGTTGGTCGCGGCGATGCATCCTGACCGCATGCAAAACCCATCCTCGGCGCGGAAAATCCGTTCGGCAGCCGAATTCAGGTTCTGCACACGGTATTCGCCTGCGACGATGATGATTCCGTGCCGGACAACCTCCAGTGCGCCCGCCAGCTCAGCGGTGCCGTGGGCAAGGGCGGCGAGCTTATCCTGTGTGCGCAAGGTTTGTTGCAGATGCGGCAGCAGGCACCTCATCAACCTGACACGGTCAGTTGTGTCGAACGACTCGGTCCGTCTCGGTGCTCCCACGAGGAAACACGTAGGTCTCGCCCCGCCCGTTAGCCGGACGAACAACCCATCGTCGAGTTCGAGGGGACGCAACCACTCTTCGTAGAAATCCGACTTCCGGACAAGCGGCATTAATTCCGCGCCGGTCCGCACCACACCCGGCGGACCGCGCCCGACGGCGGTGAGCACGTGATCTAAGCGATGGTAGTACTCCGCGTAGCTCTTGGCGGCGTCCGCGGGAAGGGTCGAGTCGAGGACGGACCAGACCGCACTGTCGGCCAAAAAGAGCCCGCTGGCTGTTCCATCCAGTGCGCGGCGAATCTCGCCCAAGGCTGCCTCCCATTTATCTGGAGCGACCGCCGCGGCGTAGATGCCAGATACTAGGTGCGAGAAATCCTCGACCGTGACCATGGCTCGGGCTTCGATTCGTTGGGTGTTACCCGCATCGGCACACCTTCCCTCGCTGTCAACCTCGTAGGGGGCTTCCAGCAAAGGGTAGTCGGATCTCATACAGATAGATACGTCACACAGGTAGAAATGTCATCCGTATGAATGACGTATTTGCCCACGTCATGGTGGTTGTCTTACACGTGTTCGATACTGTGGCTCCCGGCAGGAGCCAGCAATCATCGGAAGGCCCCCGCCATGTTGCACTTACTACCCAAATTGCACTCACTACCGGATCGCCCGGTGCCCGACGTCGAACCAGCTTCGGCGGCGGCGAGCATGCGGATCAACCGCCTCGGCACGCATAAAACGACCGTCGACTCCCCGCGAGACGCCTCGACACCGGTTCTCATCAGCGAACAGGAAGTCCTGTTCAACACCGCAGTAGCCGCATCGGTATCGCCGGCAACGACCCGTCGTCACTGGCCGGGTGCAGCCTTGGCTACGGCAATCGACCATATTCACCTCCGGCTGCCCGAGCCGCGGCCCATTTATCCGGGACATGAGGCCGGCTACTTCGAGGGCGGACGGATGTCTCGCATGATGGAGCACCTCTGACGCGGCACGATGCCCGGCTAGTGAAAGGCGATGGTCCGGGGGCGCTTCACCGCAATCACACCCAGGTGGCTAGACCGGCCCGTGGCTGTCACGGCCGAAACATCGGAAACCATGAAAGGGAACTGAAAATGTCAGAGCAAGAACAGAACATCGAACTCATCATGAAGGGTTACGAAGCCTTCAACGCCGGTGACGTCGACACGGTGATGAGCCTGTTCGACGACAACGTCGAGTGGACTCAGCCCGGCGACAGCGCGATCAGCGGCACCTACCACGGCAAGCAGGAAATAGCAGAGCTGCTGGCCAAGATGGGTGAGAAGCAAACGTCCGTCACTAACGATCATATCCTCGCCGACGGCGACCTGGTGGTCATGCTCGGCCAGACCACCGTGGCCGGTGAAACCACGGACGCTGCAACGGTATTCACCGTTCGCGACGGTCACACCGTCCGGGTACAGGCATACGGCGACACCGCGGCGCTGGAGCGCATCTTCGGCAAGAAGCAGGTCGCGACGGCTTAGTTAACTCAGCCCTAGGCACCCGTCGGCTCCTTGTCTGGTCAGCTTTTTGTCTGGTCAGCTTTGCGAATCGTTGGGCGGTGACCAGTGCACCACTTTCACCGCGGTCATCTCGTCGAGCAGCTCGGGACCGAAGCCGAACCCGTTGCCACTGTCCCGCCGCGGTTGCGACGCCCCGCCCGGTGCGCCGCCGAACACCGCATTGATCTTCACGGTGCCTACCGGCAGGCTCCGCCAGGCCTGCTGCGCGTGCGCCATCTCGGCCGTCAACACAGTGGCGGCCAGACCATAGCGGTCGTCGGCCGCCTCGGCCAGCGCCGTCTCGAAATCGGGGACCACCCGTACCGGGGCGATCGGACCGAAAGTCTCGTCGCGGAACACCGACATCTGCGGCGTGCAATCCGCCAGCACGGTCGGTGGATAGAACGAGCCGGGACCGGTCGGCAGCTCGCCGCCCACAAGCAGCCGTGCTCCGCGGTTCACCGCGTCGACGACGTGGCTGTGCACATGGTCGCGCTGGCGTCCGTCGACCAGCGGGCCGATCCGATCCGACCAGCTGCGCGCTTCGGCTGCCAGCGCATCGATGAATGCCTCGGCCACCGACGCGACGACGTAGATGCGCTCCACCGATACGCAGATCTGGCCTGCGTTGGCGAAGGCTCCCAGGGCGGCCTGCCCGGCGGCCCACCCGGGGTCGGCGCCGGCGTCCACAATCAGGGGGTCGTTGCCGCCGTTTTCCAGCAGCGCCTTGGCGCCGCGCTGGGCGCACTGTCGGGCGATATCGCGACCGGTGGCGCTGCTACCGACGTGGGCGACCAGGTCGACGTGCTCGGCGGCGGCCAGTCGGGCACCGACCGTCGCTTCGCCGTCGATGATCTCCAGCACGCCGTCGGGCAGCTGAGCGGCCAGTAGCTCGGCGAACCGCCGACCGGTCCGGGGGCAGCGCTCACTGGGCTTGTGCACCACGGTGTTTCCGGTGACCAGGGCTGCGCCCAGCAATCCGGCCGCCACCGCGACGGGATCGTTCCATGGGCTCAAGACGGCCACCACGCCGCGCGGCTCGGCGATCATGAGATCTGTTGCGCCCCATGCACCCTGCAGACTCGCGCCGCGATGCAGCGGTCCGAGCTGCGCGTACTGGAGTAGCGTGCCGACGCCGGCCTCCACACCCCCCATAGCGTCGTCGCGCAGTTTGCCGGTCTCCAGCTCATTGAGCTCGGCCAGCTCGTCGGCCGCAGCACGAACGGCTGCGGCTGCCTCGGCCACCGCGGCAGCCCGCTCGCCCGCCGGTGTCCGAGCCCAGTCGACCGAGGCGGCGCGGGCACGCGCGACCGCGCTGTCGCAGGCAGAAGCGTCAGCGATCGGTACTCGAGCGACGGTGTCTCCGGTCCGGGGGTCGAGGACAGTCAGTTCCATGGTGTTCGTCACCGATGTCGGTTACCCACCTCGGCCCGATCGACACGGAGGACCGCCGTGCAGACCGCTAACCGCAGCTGCCAGGCGGCGCCGGTACCGGCCCCAGCGTTGGCGGGACGAACAGACCTGGTGGTGGTGGCGGCTTGACGCACTGAACTACTACCAATGCGGCCGTCCCGGGCGCGCCGCGGTTGATCGCGCGCCAGTACGCGCCGTCGTCGAACGGCACACCGTCACAGGACGGCTCGACCGGCGACATCGCGTCAACCGTCCCGCCACCCGGGCAGTAATGGGCGCCCAGATCAGGCTTGTGCGGGTCAGGGTCGGCGTGAACTGCCGGCGCGCTCAGCAAGGCGGCGGCGATCAGTGCTCCGGTCATCACGTGCTTCATGATCGGCATCCTATTTCGCTTCCCTCGCCGTCGCGCCAGTCCCGTGGGATTATGCGCAGGTGACGTCCGCGCTGCTACTTCGCGATTTGGTGCGTTGTTCTCGGCCGACCAGCATTCTCGACATCGGCGCCAACCCCATCGATGGCGATCCGCCCTATAAAGAGATGCTCGATTACGGCTTGTGCATGGTAACCGGGTTCGAGCCGCAGCAGCAGGCCCTTGCGTCGCTGGAGCAACGAAAGGGGCCGTTGGAGCGTTACCGCCCGGAGGTCGTCGGCGACGGCCGCGAGCATCGACTGAAGATCACCAGGTCGTCGGGCATGACAAGTCTGCTCACCCCAGACACGAATCAGCTTCGGCTGTTCACCCCGTTCTTGGAATTGGGATCGGTACTCGAGGAGCACGACGTCGCGACGCATCGTCTCGACGACCTCGACATCGATGAGTTCGACCTGCTCAAAATCGACGTCCAGGGCTCGGAACTGATGGTGTTCCAGAATGGCCGCGACCGGCTCAGCAATGCCGTAGCGGTACACACCGAAGTGTCATTCGTGCGGCTGTACCACGGGCAACCCACGTTCGGCGACGTGGACGGCGAGCTGCGATCGCAAGGGTTCATGCCGCACTCGATGCCCGACCTGAAGCGGTGGGCGATCGCACCGACAGTGTTCGACAACAACCTCTATACGCCCGGCAACCAGGTACTCGAGGCCGACATGGTTTACGTCCGCGACCTTGCGCACCCGGAACTGATGACCAGTGAACAACTTTCACACCTGGCGATGATCGCCTTCCACATCTACGGTTCGGTCGACCTCGCCGTGTACTGCATCATCGAACTTCGCCAGCGTGGGCGGGTGGCCGAAGACGCCGTCGAGCAGTTGATGTCGATCTTCGAGGACTAGTTCACTGCGCCATGGGTCACCTGCGGTCCGGGCGCGGCCCGATGCCGCAACAACAGCCGCGCCGCTTGGCCCGGAGCACCGAGCTCCGTTGCACCAAGAGAGTTTCGAGCACCGCTTCCTGTTGCACGCGACTGCCGCCGATCGATGCGAGCCCGCTGGGCTAATCCACGTTGCTGATCGTCGCGCTGCAAATCGGTAGCGAGACGGGCAGCGTGTGCGCGACGGAATCGCGGGGAGCGGTAACGACCAACGTGCCTTCCCGGCCACAATCGTTGCCCGTGGTGGTGTCGGCGGCATACGACTGGACGTCCGCGGTCGCAACGTCACCCGGGTTGAGATGCAGGAGATGCGATGCCGGCGCCGGCCTATTGTCCACGTGGACCAGCACACCGCCGGCCGCGGTGACCAGATTGGCGTCGGGATATCCGACCAATGTGCACTGGCTGGACGAAACGTTTTTGAAACTCACCACAACCCGGCGCATCGTGCTGGCCGCTTCGATCGGCCCGTTGCTGACCGCGAGATCTGCGCCCGCGCAACTTCCGGGCGTACTGGCAGCCGCGCCACCCCCACCACCATCATTGGGCGGGCCTCCCGCGAGCGCGGGCGCGGCAGCACCAATCGCGGTGGCCGCAAACACCATTGCAGCAAAAAATGTCCCTGCCGCTTTCATGCTTCTCCAATTGCTAGATGCCGTTGTAGCTATTCAATTCGGGACATTGCGTCTCATGCTAGGCGCCAATAAGCCGCCTGATCAATAACTACAGGCCGCCCAGATCGTCGGGTACGTCAACGGCGTGCTCCCGGAGTGCTTCTAGCGGGACGATGTCGAGAGTGCGCTCATGGGTGCAGGCCAGTACCACCGGGGCGGCGAATCCGTCGCGGTAGGCCAGCAGCCAGTTGCCCGCGGTCACACACCAGCGGTCGCCGGGTACCAGGCCGGGAAATCTGAACTGCGGCATGGGGGTTGAGAGGTCGTTGCCGATCATGCGCTGATGCTCGAGGAATTCCGCGGTCACCACCGCACAGATCGTGTGTCGGCCTAGATCCTCGGGCCCGGTCGAGCAGCAACCGTCGCGGTAGAACCCGGTCAGCGGCTCACTACTGCACGGCTCCAGTGGGCCACCCAGCACGTTACGTTCAGACACCGACCGCCCTCACCATCTCGGCAACCCGTTTGAGTTGATTGACATCGGAACTGGTTGGTATCAGCTGGATTTCGTCGGCGCCGACGGCTTCGAAGCTGCGTAGCACCGCGATCAAGTCGTCCTCGCTGCCGGCAAAGCCGGTGCTCGGCGCCATCGCGTCGACGTATTCGGCCGGTATCCAATTCATGTAGCGGCGCAGGTGCGTGTGCACTTGTCGGCGCGCGTCCTCGACTGGTCCCAGCGCGAACCAGAACGAGGTGGCCAGGTGCGGCTTGGGTTTACCGGCCTGCGCCCAGGCCGAGCGCGCGACGTCGAACAAGTCGCTCTGCTGGCCAACGTCGAGATCCAGCGTGGTCCCGGCCAGTCCGTCAGCCCACGCCGCGGCGCTGCGTAGCGTCTTGGGCCCGATGGTGCCGACCAGCAGCGGCGGCCCACCCGGCTGAACCGGGGCAGGTCCGACCGGCAGCACCGACTCGGTGAGCTTCTCGCCGGCCCAGACCCGTTTCATCACCGCCACCCGCTCGGCCATCCCGCGGATCGTCTGCGTGGCCGGATCCGCGCCGACGGCCAGATAGTCCTCGACGCGCCCGCCGACGCCCAGCCCCACCGTCAGCCGGCCGCCGCACATCATGTCGCCCGTTGCCAACGCCTTGGCCAGCATCACCGGGTCATGCAGTTGGGGAACGATCACCGTGGTCACCAGCCGCACCCGGTCGGTCCACGCCGCCAGCGCGCCCATCAACGTCAACGTTTCCGGGTTGTCGAAGGCCATCCGCTCGCCCCAACACAACGAGGAGAACGGCCCGTCGTCGATCGCGCGGGCCCATTCCCGCAGCACGCCGGCGCCCAAGTCCGGCTCCATCACCGGCATGGTCATCGCTACCTGCACGACCGCGATTCTGGCACGCGGACCGCCCGCTGCCGACCGCTATCGGCGTGGCAGCATCACCAGGATGGTCATCACCGCCAACTCGATCGCGCACGTACGGCTCACCGTCACCGACATCGAGCGATCTCGACGGTTCTACGAGACCGTGTTCGGCTGGCCCGTCCTGCTCGAGGTCCCCGACAACGCCGACGAGGCGACCCGCCGGCAATTCGGGTTTTTGTTCGGTGGTGTCATCTATGACCTGGGCGGCGCTCTGATCGGGTTGCGGCCGGTCGCCACCGACCGCTTCCACGAAGACCGCGCCGGCCTGGACCACATCGCGTTCAGGACGGCCGACAAGGACGAACTAGACTCTGCGGCAGCCTATCTCGACCAACTTGGTATCGACCACGAGCCGGTCAAGGACATCGGCCCAAGCTACATCCTGGAGTTTCGCGATCCGGACAACATCGCCCTGGAGCTGACCGCGCCCAAGTAGACTCCACACCACGATGCCGATTGCGTTCAACCACACCATCGTCGCCGCACACGACAAGCGGGCGTCCGCCGAGTTCGTCAGCGAACTGTTCGGGCTGCCGAGCCCCAAGGCGGTCGGCCACTTTCTGGCCGTCGCCCTGGAACACGGCGCAACCCTGGATTACGTCGAGGTGGCCGACGGCCAGGAGATAGCGCCGCAGCACTACGCATTTCTGGTGTCCGAGGACGATTTCGACGCGATCTACGGCAAGATCTCCTCGCGCGGCCTGCCGCATTGGGCAGATCCGGCCGGCCGGCGGGCCGGCGAGTTCAACACCAACGACGGCGGTCGCGGCGTCTACTTCCGCGATCCCGCCGGTCACTATCTCGAGATCCTGACCCGGCCCTACGGCTCGGGCAGCTAGCTGGCGGGCCCTCAGCTGGCGGTACGGGGCCCGCGGCGTCGGGTTTCCTGGGCGCGGTAATCGTCGGCGAGGCGGCCGACGTGTTCGGGCAGCGACCCGGCGACTACATCGGCCAGACTGGTTTGTTCCAGCACCGAGCGCATGCTGGCCCGCAGCGCGCGCCAGACATCGGTCAGCGCCGCGGTCGGCCCGGAATAGGGCAGATCGCCCAACCCGATGTCGCGGACGCTGGCCAGCGGGCCGTCGATGCAGCGCAACACGTCGGCAATGCTGATTTCGCTTCCGGGGCGGGACAATTCGTATCCGCCGTCGCGGCCGCGATGGCTGCGCACCAGATGATCGGTGCGCAACGCCGACAAGATGTCGACCAGAAACTGCGGCGGAATACCCTGCGCGTTGGCCAACTCGTCGGTCGTCATCCGCACGCCGTCGCCGACGGTGGCCAGCTCGATCATCGCCCGCACCGCGTACTCCGCCTTCGCCGACATCCGCATGGAATGAGATTCTCCCATTGGCCGCCGCTCAGCCGGTGACCGCGAGTACCGCGTCGGCGTATTCGGGGCGGCACACCACCAGGTCGGGCAGCTTCGGGTCGGAGCGGTTGTACTCCAGCGGGGAGCCGTCGATGCGCGAGGTGTGCAGACCCGCGGCGCGGGCCACGGCGACCGGTGCGGCCGAATCCCACTCGTACTGTCCGCCGGCGTGGACGTAGACATCGGCCAGTCCCTGGATGACGGCGGCGACCTTGGCCCCCGCCGAACCCATCGCAACCAGCGCGCCGTTCAACTCGTCGCGCACCTTCAGCGCGATCTCCGGCGGCCGGGTGCGCGAGACCACGATCCGCGGCTCACCCGAATATGTCGGTGGTGGAACTGGATCGGGAGTGGCCAGCGTGACCCCCTGCGCGGGCAGGGCAACCGCTCCGGCGACGAGAGCTCCGGACTGCCACAGCGCGACGTGCACCGCCCAGTCGTGGCGGCCGAGCTCGGAAAACTCCCGGGTGCCGTCCAACGGGTCGACGATCCACACCCGCTGCGCGTTCAACCGCACCGGGTCATCGACGCCCTCTTCAGACAGCACCGCGTCGTCAGGACGTTCGCGAGTCAGCGCCTCCATCAGGTAGTCGTGAGAGCGCTTGTCGCCGGCCGCTTTCCGATCAGCCGCTGTCGCGTCCGCGAGTTCATCACGTACCGCCAGCAACAAGTGGCCCGCTTCGGTGGCAAGGCGCGCCGCCAGCTCATGGTCGCTGTGGTCGCCGTGGTCGCTCAATTCCGCCCCTCGATCACGTCGACGACTTGCTGCGCCAATTCGTCCACGCTGCGATCCGGTATGAGTCG
>JAVHWH010000169.1:0-2644 GCA_032159915.1 Mycobacterium sp. | reverse complement strand
GCCGACTACTGGGTGGTCAACCTGCGCAGCCCGGTGCGGTTCAGCCAGGCCGTCGCCAAAGCTGCCGAGTCGCACGCCACGTTCGTCGAGGTCAGCCCGCACCCGCTGCTCAGCCACGCCATCAACGGCACGCTGGAGTCGGCCAAGCCGCGCGGCGGCGCCCAGGTGTCGGGAACCCTGACCCGCGACAACCCCGAAACGCTGACGTTCCACACCCAACTGGCAACGGTTCGACCGCCTTCGGTCGCCGCCGCGACGCAGATCGAAAGCGGTCCAAAGAGACTCGTCGACCTGCCGCCGACCCCCTGGCAGCATGTCCGCTACTGGGCGGCGCCGTTCTCGGCTACCCGACAGGCCGCCAGTGCCCACCCGCTGCTGGGCACGCATGTCGAGCTGCCGTGCGGCCGCGACCACGTGTTCACGGCCGACGTCGGGACTGAACTGGTCCCCTACCTGCTCGACCACAAGGTGCACGGCCAGCCGGTCATGCCCGGCACCGGTTTCGGCGAGATCGCTTTGGCCGCCGCCAGCGAGGCCCTCGGCCTGCCCGCGCAGTCGGTGTCCGTCGGCGTCGAGGTCGAGCAGATGCTGCCACTGAGCGAATCGACCCAACTCACCACCCAGCTCAGCCGGGGCGAGAAGGACGGCGACGAGATCCGCGTCGAAATCCACTCCCGCTCGGCCACCGGCGCCTGGATCCGCCATGCCGTGGCGAAAGTCGAAGTGGGCCAATCCGAACCGCCGACCGTGCCGACCCTGTCGTCAGACCCTGGCACGGTGGTCTCGCCCGCGGATCTGTACTCCGCGTTGCGCGCCACCGGCCTGCACCACGGGCAGGCGTTCGCCGCATTGACCCGCATCGTCCGCCGGTCGGGCGGCACATCGGAGACCGAGATCGTCCTGCCCGACGAGGCAACCGGGCACCGCGGTTACCGGATCCACCCGGTGCTGCTCGACGCGGCGCTGCAGGGCCTGGCCGCCGCGCTGTCGAGCGAATCATTGGCCGACTCCGATGAAGCGACCTACCTTCCGGTGTCGTTCGAGAAGATCCGGGTGTTCGGCGACGTCGGACGTCGGGCCCGCTGCCGCGCCGAGTTGGTCAACCCGGACGGCAAAGACGCAGGGGCATCTGGTATCACAGGCCGCGTCCTGATCACCGACGAGAACGGCAAGCCCACCGCCGAGATCAGCGGTATCTACTTGCAGCGCGTACAACGCCGCACCGTGCCAATGGCGTTGGAACAGAAGATCTTCGACACCGAGTGGGTCGAGACGCCGATCGATGCGGCGGCCACGGCTCCGGAGGGCAGCTGGCTGGTGCTCACCGACGGCGCCGACTCCGAGGCGGTCGCCAAGGAATTCACCGCCGCATTCGGCTCGCCGAAGCGCCGGGTCCTCAGCGCCGACCTGTCCCAGGAATCGGCTGTCTTGCAAGCCTTTTCGCAAGCTGCCGGAGACGCCGAGCTACCTCCGGTCGGAGTGGTCGTTTTCGCGGGCCGCCAGTCGTTCGACGGCTCCGAGGCCGGTGACGCGCCGGGTCGCGGTCGCGACCTGACCTGGGGTGTCGCCTCGACGGTGCGCACGATCCTGACCGGCTGGCACGGGAAACCGCCGCGGCTGTGGGTGGTGTCCCGCGGCGGGCTGGCCGTCAACGACGGCGAGCCGGGTGACCCGTCGATCAGCGCGCTGACCGGCCTGATCCGGGTGCTGGCTTACGAGCACCCCGACTTGCGTACCACGCTGGTGGACCTTGCCGGCGATGCCGTCGGCTCACTGAGCACCGAGTTCGGGTTGACCGGCGACGATGTCATCGCCTGGCGCGACGAAAAGCGCTACGCCAAGCGGCTTTCCCGCGCAACGCTTGGCGCCGCCAAGACCGACACGGTGGTTCGGCCGGACGGGTCCTACGTCCTTTCCGGTGGTCTGCGTGGGCTCGGTCTGGCCATGGCCCGCTGGTTGGTCGACAGCGGCGCTGGTCGTGTCGTGCTCAACGGCCGGTCGGAACCGTCCGAAGAGGCCCAGGCACTGATCGACGAACTCGGGCAGCGCGCCCAGATCGCGGTCGTGCTCGGCGATATCGCCGCACCCGGCATCGCCGAGAAGCTGGTGAGCGCGGCCGAAGAGACCGGGCTGACGTTGCGCGGCCTGATGCACAGCGCCGTCGTGCTGGACGACCAGATCGTCGCCGGCCTCAGTCGGGACAGCCTGGAGCGGGTGTGGGCGCCCAAAGCCAATGGCGCGCTGCGATTGCATGTCGCGACCGCCGGTAAAGAGCTCGACTGGTGGGTCGGCTTCTCGTCGACATCCTCCCTGCTGGGCGCTCCCGGGCAGGGCGCCTACGCCGCCGCCAGTGCCTGGCTCGACGGCTTGGTCGACTGGCGACGGGCATCGGGACTGCCTGCCACTACCATCAACTGGGGCCAGTGGTCCGACATCGGCGTGGCCCGCTCACTGAATTTCAGTGCGCTGGACCCGATTTCGCCAGCCGAGGGCATCGAGGCATTGGAGGCCATCCTGGCCAGCCAGCCCACCAACATCGGTGTGGCCCGCCTGCGGCTGGACCGGGCCGCGGCCGCGTTCCCGGAGATTTCCCAACTCGGCTTTTTCGCCAAGCTGGCCGAGGAACTGGACATCGACAGCGAGG
>JAVHWH010000158.1:0-27681 GCA_032159915.1 Mycobacterium sp. | reverse complement strand
CGATCGTGCCGACGGTGTCGATCGGCGCCCAGGAGACTCAGCTTTTCTTGACGCGCGGCAACTGGCTGGCCAGGAAACTGGGAATCACCAAGGCGCGGATGGACATACTGCCTTTCAGTGTCGGTTTCCCGTTCGGTCTGAGCATGATCTTCCCGCCGAACCTCCCGCTGCCCTCGAAGGTGGTCACCGAGGTTTTGGAGCCGATCGACATCGCGAAGCAGTTCGGAAAAGACCCGGATGTCCACGAGGTGGACGAGTATGTCCGCTCGGTGATGCAGAGCGCGCTGGACCGACTGGCCAAGCAACGCCGGTTCCCGATCCTGGGCTGAATCTGGCAATCCGGCGAATAGCACTGGCGGTGGTGCTTGCATGGACACGTCGGCACGGAGGTGCGCGTGAAAAGACTCAACGGCATGGACGCCATGCTGCTCTACAGCGAGACGCCCAACCTGCACACGCACACGCTCAAGGTGGCGATCGTCGATCCCGGCGATAGCCCAGCCGGCGGTGCGGAGTTCAGCTTCGATGCGTTCCGGCACCACCTGCGGCGCCGCCTGCATCTGCTGGAACCGTTGCGCTACAAGCTCGTCGACATCCCCTGGCGGCTGCATCACCCGATGTGGCTGGAAAACTGCGACGTCGACCTGGACTACCACCTGCACCGGGTACAAGTCCCCGCACCCGGCGGACGGCGAGAACTCGACGCCGTCATCGGTCAAGTCGCGTCCACTCCGCTCGACCGCAGCCGCCCGCTGTGGGAGTTTCATGTCGCTGAAGGGCTGGCCGGCGGTCGGTTCGCCCTGATCGGCAAGATCCACCACGCACTCGCCGACGGGGTCGCCTCGGTCAACCTGCTGGCCCGCGCCATGGATCTCAAGGACGCCCCGACCGACGAGCGGGACAATGACGAGGCCGGCGTGAGCCCGACGACCGCAAACCTGCTGATTGCGGCCGGCCGCGACCATGTCCGCCAGATCACCGGCCTTCCCGGACTCATCGGGGACGCGGCCAGGGGCTTCAGCCGGGTGCGCCGACGCAGCCGGGAGCGCGGCGGTCACCCTGACCTCGCAGACGCCTTCGACGCTCCGCCCACGTTCCTCAACCATGTCGTGTCGCCGCAGCGCCGCTTCGCCAGCACCGCACTGCGATTGGCCGACGTCAAGGCGACTTCGAAAACCCTGGGCATCACCCTCAACGACGTGGTGCTGGCGACGGTGGCCGGCGGACTGCGGCAGCTGCTGCTGCGCTACGACGGCCGGGCCGACCGGCCGATCATCGCGTCGGTGCCGACCGCCACCGACAGGTCGGACCGCGTTACCGGCAACGAAATCAGCGGCCTGTCGATATCGCTGCCGGTACACGTTTCCGACCCGGCCGAACGAGCCCAATTGGTCGCGCTGGCCACCAAGATCGCCAAAGAGGATCACGAGATTCTCGGTCCGCGGCTATACGGGCAGCTGATGGGCTACCTGCCGACGGCGATCGCCCCGGCGGCGTTCCGCTGGCTAGGCCGGCGCGATGCGCCGAACAAGATGATGAACGTTGCGGTCTCCACCGTGCCCGGGCCGCGAGAACGCGGCCATTTCGCCGGCGCCCCGGTCAGCGAGATCTACTCGACGGGTGTGCTGTCGCCCGGCGCTCCGGTGAACATCACCGTGTGGAGCTACGTCGACCAGCTCGGCATTGCGGTGCTCACCGACGACGAGACTTTCAACGACCCGCATGAGGCGACCGAGGCACTCAGCGAAGCTTTTAATGAATTGCGCTACGCTGCAGGTCTTTCCAATCATCGCAGCGCGGTCGACCTGTTTGCCGACCATGCTTTGCGCTAGCTGATCAGGCGGCCAGGACGGCGTCCAGCGCCGAGTAGAACAGGCCCAGCCCGTCGTCGGACGGGCCGGTCAACGCCTCGGTGGCGTGTTCGGGGTGCGGCATCAGACCGACGACGCGACCGTTGGCCGAGCTGATCCCGGCGATATCGCGCAGCGAGCCGTTGGCGTTGTCGCGGTAGCGAAACACCACGCGCCCTTCGCCTTCGAGTTCGTCGAGCACCGCGTCGGAGGCCACGTAACGGCCCTCGCCGGACTTCAGCGGGATCAGCAGATCCGCGCCGGGTTCGTACCGCGTCGTCCATGCCGTCGACGTCGACTCCACCCGCAGCCGCACGTCGCGGCAGATGAAGTGCAGACCGGCATTTCGGGTCAGCGCGCCAGGCAG
Organism: Mycobacterium sp.; assembly: GCA_032159915.1. GTDB lineage: Bacteria > Actinomycetota > Actinomycetes > Mycobacteriales > Mycobacteriaceae > Mycobacterium. Next base: position 25,464 of record JAVHWH010000158.1, on the reverse strand, counting down.
CAGACCGGCCTCGCAGAGCACCTGAAAACCGTTGCAAATGCCAAGAACCGGCAATCCGCGACCGGCGGCGGCGATGACTTCGCCCATCACTGGGGCGAACTTCGCGATGGCGCCGCACCGCAGGTAGTCACCGTAGGAGAAGCCGCCGGGCACCACGACCGCGTCGACACCTTTGAGGTCGGCGTCGGCGTGCCAGAGGTTGACGGATTCCGCGCCGACGACGCGCGCTGCGCGGGATGCGTCGACGTCGTCGAGCGTCCCCGGAAAGGTGATCACTCCGATTCGCGCAGTCATTGCGACTCTCGGCTCACGGTCCAGTCTTCGATCACGGTATTGGCCAACAGCGACTCGGCAATCTCGGCGAGCGCCGAGTCGTCGACGCTGTCGTCGACCTCGAGCTCGAACCGTTTGCCCTGCCGAACGTCTGAGATGCCGGCGTGGCCGAGCCGGCCCAATGCGCCGACGATCGCCTGACCCTGCGGGTCGAGAATCTCGCCCTTGGGCATTACGTGCACAACCACCCGAGCCACCCACACTCCTCACTGCTGTTTCGGCTGCTCGGTGAGCAACTCTACCGGTCGGCAGCACAGCCGTCGTGCTAGCACGACCCGACATACGCTGCACATACCGACGATGACATGGCGTCGAGCACCTGGCTGTCCGAGATGATCGGCCAGGGCAGTTGAACCGGATCCGCCCCCCACAGCGTCAGCTCGCTGATTGTGCTGTTCTCCGGTTGCGCGAGGAGATAGGTGTGCAGCACCGTCGGGCCGCTGATCACCGCGGACAGCCGGTTCGGCTCGTCGACGGTGACCGACGGTGACTCGGTGGCGGCCCCCAGCTGGCAGCCGCGCAGCGCGGCTTCGGCGATATCGAGCACCGACCTCGCATTCTGCCCGCCGCGCGCGGTGTCTCCGCGCCAGTGCACGATTTCCGCCCGCAGCTGCCACTGACCCGCGGAGTTGTCCACCGTCGCCCGAGCGGCCACTGCGGCATTGCGGGTGTCCTGCGGGAACACCGGAGTGGCACAGACTTCTTCGAACCGGAATCGGGGCGTCGCAGCGCCCGTCATCGCGACCGCGGGCCCGCCCAGCGCAGGCCAGTGGTAGGCCGAGTTCAGCGGTATCGCCGTCGCGGAGATCCAAGCCGTGCCGGGAATCTGGTCGCACATCGGCGGACAGGTTTCGGGGTCCGCGCTGGCGACGACGGCCAACTGCACGCACGCGACCAGCATGCCGCCCGTAGTCAGCGTCGCCGCCAGGACTAGGCGCATGCGCCTGCACCTCATGAGCGCACAATCGTAGACATGCAACTCACGCATTTCGGTCATTCGTGCGTTCTCGTCGACTTCGGTCACACCACGGTGTTGTTCGACCCGGGTAACTTCTCGCACGGCTTCGAGGGCATCACCGGCCTGTCCGCGATCGTGATCACCCATCAGCACCCCGACCACGTGGATCAGGAGCGGCTGCCTGCCCTGCTCGACGCCAACCCGGACGCCGCGCTCTACGCCGACCCGCAGACCACCGCACAACTTTCCGCGCCGTGCCAGGCGGTGCATGTCGGTGACCAGCTGTCGGTCGGCCAGCTGACGATCCGCGCGCTGGGTGGCAAGCATGCCGTCATCCACCCGGAAATCCCGGTGATAGACAACATCTCGTACGTCATCGGCGATGGAGAGCATCCGGCACGCTTCATGCATCCCGGTGATGCGCTGTTCGTCCCAGACGAGCCGGTGGACGTGCTGGCCACGCCGGCCGCGGCGCCCTGGATGAAAATCTCCGAAGCGGTCGACTATTTACGGGCGGTCGCCCCGGCCCGGGCGGTACCGATTCATCAGGCCGTCGTCGCCCCGGCGGCGCGCGGCATCTACTACGGCCGGCTCAGCGAGATGACCAGCACCGACTTCCAGGTCTTGCCCGAAGAAAGCTCGGTCACCTTCTAGGCTGCGGCGAAACCGACGAGTGTGCGCCTAGCTTCACACTCGAGGCGGCCGAACGTGCGGCTAGCTTCACACTCGAGGGTGCGGCTAGGCGATGTCGGCGGCCGCACCGCGGCCCGCCGCCCGGCCGGAGAAGATGCAGCCGCCGAGGAAGGTCCCCTCCAACGCCCGGTAGCCGTGCACGCCGCCGCCGCCGAAGCCGGCCACCTCGCCAGCCGCGTACAACCCGTTCAGTGGCGTTCCGTCGGCTCCCAGCACCCGGGAGTCCAGGTCAGTCTCCAACCCGCCCAACGTTTTTCGGGTCAAGATGTGCAGCTTGACCGCAATCAGCGGGCCGGCCTTGGGATCGACCAGCCGGTGCGGGGCCACCACCCGCCCCAGCTTGTCGCCGAGATATCCGCGGGCCGCCCGGATCGCAGTGATCTGGCCATCCTTGGTGAACTTGTTCGCCACTTCACGGTCGCGTGCGGTGACCTCCTCGGCGACCGTCGCGTAATCCAGCGGGGCCACATCGGGCAACGCGTTCATCGCGGATACCAAGTCGCGCAATGAGTCTGCGGAGACGAAGTCGATACCGCGATCCATGAACGCCTGCACCGGTCCGGGCGCGCTCGAGCCGGCCCGCGACGCCAGCAGTTGGCGCACGCTGCGCTGAGTCAAGTCTGGGTTCTGTTCCTGACCGGACAGGCCGAACTCTTTGCCGATGATCCTGGCGTTCAGCACGAACCAGGTGTAGTCGTAGCCCGACTTCGCGATGTACTCCAGCGTTCCGAGAGTGTCGAAACCGGGATACAGCGGCACCGGCAACCGCTTGCCCGTGCCGTCCAGCCACAGCGAGGACGGGCCCGGGATGATCCGGATACCGTGCATCGGCCAAATCGGGTCGTAGTTGGTGATGCCCTCGGTGTAGTGCCACATTCGGTCGGGGTTGATCACCCGGGCGCCGGCCTTCTCGGTGATCGCGATCATCCGGCCGTCGACATGAGCGGGCACCCCGGCGAGCATCCGCTCGGGAACGCGGCCCATCCGGGTGGGCCAGTTGGCCCGGACCATGTCGTGGTTACCGCCGATCCCACCGCTGGTGACGATCACTGCTTGGGCTCGGAATTCGAAGTCGGCGAAGACATTTCGTGACGACGTGACGCCGCGTGGCTCGGACGACGGCTCCAGTACACTGCCCCGGACTCCGGTCACCCCGCCGCCTTCGACGATCAGCTCGTCGACCTGGTGCCGGTACGCGAAGCGGACGTTCGGATGGTCGACGAGGCGGCGGGCGAAGATCTCGACGATGGCCGGCCCGGTTCCCCAGGTGATGTGGAAACGCGGCACCGAATTGCCGTGTCCCTGAGCGCCATAGCCGCCCCGCTCAGCCCAGCCCACCAGCGGGAAGATCTTCAGGCCCCGGTCGCGCAGCCAACTGCGCTTCTCGCCGGCCGCGAAATCGACGTAAGCATGCGCCCACTGTTTGGGCCAATAGTCCTCTTGCCGGTCGAACGCCGCGGTGCCCAGCCAATCCTGCAGGGCGAGTTCGTAGCTGTCGCGGACGCCGAGCCGACGCTGCTCGGGACTGTCGACGAAGAACAACCCGCCGAAGGACCAGAACGCCTGCCCGCCGAGGTTGGCACTGTTCTCCTGGTCGACGATCAATACCCGTTTGCCGCGCTCGACCACCTCGCAGGCGGCTACCAGGCCGGCCAGGCCCGCCCCGACCACGATCACATCAGCTTGGGTATCGCTCATGGCGCTACACAGTAGCGAGCGAAACGCTCAGGCCGCGTCGAGAATCGCCTGATCCGCCCGCCAGTGGTACACGGTGGGTTGGCATCCCTGCAGCCGAGCCAGGTCCACCGCGTCCAGCATCGCTTGCAGCGGTCCGGGTTTGCGCAGATGACTGGCCGCCACCGCCACCCTGACGACGCCGTCGCGGCGCGCCACCCGCTCGGCCGACAGCACCAACATCCGGCACCACCACGGCTCGGACAGGAAGCCTTCGCCGATGCCCAGTACCCGCGCCCGCACGGTCGTTTGCCGAACCAGGTCGGTGATCTCGTGCAGATCTGCGAGCAGACGAAAACCATTGCGTGGCAACGCAGCAACGGTGCCCGGCGAGGCTGTCCAGCGCGGCGGCGCAAAGAGCCGGGTACGCAGGCCGAGATGTTCGAGCACCCGGTCGGCAGCCGTCAACCGCAAATTCGCCTCATGGGCAGGCAGCGTTGCGAACTCGCCGCGGCGCTTCTTGGTGGCTGCGTCGTCGTATCCGTTGAGCAGGATGGCATCACCGGCGGCTCGCCGGCCGGTCAGCCACTCGACGGTCATCGGGTCATGATCCAGGCGGTAGCCGCCCTTCAACCGCGGGGCGACCAGCAACGACACCGGCACCGACCGGGCGTCCATCTTCTCGCAGAACTCGGCGACGTCGTCCAAGGTGCGTTCGCGGATCCCGGAGACCGAGACGATCAACTTGCCAGACACACCTCAATTTTGACGATGTCAGATGTCCAAACAGTGACGTACACGCAGACAGCAAGCGTCAGTTCGCTGCGCAACCAGCTAGTTCGGCAGCACCGCCTCGACGGCCTCGATCACCTCGGGTGCGTCAGGCACCGTCTGCGGACGGAATCGGTTGACTACCGTTCCGCCGGGTGCGATCAGAAACTTCTCGAAGTTCCACTGCACGTCACCCGCCACGCCGGCAGCATCGGGCGTCTTGGTCAGCTGCGCGTAGAGCGGATGCCGCCCCGGGCCGTTGACCTCGGTCTTCTCCAGCAACGGAAACGTCACGCCGTAGGTGGCCGAACAGAACGTCTGGATCTCTTCGGCGGTGCCTGGCTCCTGGCCCATGAATTGGTTGCACGGGACACCGAGAACGGTGAGGCCCCGCTCGCCGTAGTCGCGGGCAAGTTGCTCCAGCGCGGCATATTGCGGTGTCAGGCCGCACTTGGAGGCCACGTTGACCACCAGGACGGCACGGTCGTTGAAGTCGGCCAGCGACAGGGAGCCGCCATTAAGGCCGGTCAGAGAGATCTCGGTCACAGTCATAGACGGGACACTACCTCCATCGCTGGCAGGGCAACTTATGTTGATCGTCTAGCTATTTAGTCGTTAGGGTGGCGAACATGGTTACTCGCGCGGCACCGCCGACGGACTCTGCGCCGGACACCGACTACCCAGATTCGCTCGATGCCGGCTTACTGCGGATCGCCGGAGTGTGCATTCTCGCCTCGGTGATGGCGATCCTCGACGGCACCGTGGTCAGCGTCGCGCAACGCACCTTTATCGCGGAGTTCGGTTCCACTCAAGCCGTCGTCGCATGGACGATCACCGGTTACACGCTCGGGCAGGCCACCGTGATTCCACTGGCCGGCTGGGCATCGGACCGGTTCGGCACCAAGCGTCTGTTCATGGGTGCGGCGTTGTGGTTCACGCTGGCGTCGCTGCTGTGCTCGATGGCAGCCAACATCAGTCAACTCATTGCATTTCGGGTGATCCAGGGCTTCGGCGGCGGCATGCTGGTGCCGCTGACGCTGATCATCTTGACCCGCGAAGCCGGTCCCAGACGCCTCGGCAGGCTGATGGCAGTGCTCGGCATCCCGATGCTGCTGGCCCCGATGTGCGGCCCGGTGCTCGGTGGCTGGCTGATCAGCGCGTACGGCTGGGAGTGGATCTTCCGGATCAACCTCCCGGTCGGCGTGATCCTGCTGGTGCTCGCGGCTTCGGTCTTTCCGAAGGACCGGCCTCGCCCGTCAGAGGCGTTCGACTTCGTCGGAATGCTGTTGCTGTCTCCCGGATTGGCATCGCTGCTGTTCGGTATTTCATCGGTGCCGCGACGTGGCAGCGTCACCGACAACCACGTGTGGATACCGGGCCTGATCGGAATCGCGCTGATCACCACGTTCGTTCTGCACGCGCTGCACCGCGCCGACCACCCGCTCATCGACCTGGCGCTGTTCAGGAACAAAGTGGTGACGCTGTCCAACTCCGCGATGTTCGCGTTCTCGGTGGGGTTCTTCGGCGCCGTCCTGGTGGTGCCCAGCTACCTCCAACAACTGCTGCACGAGACACCGCTGCAGTCCGGCCTGCAGCTGGTTCCGCAGGGGCTGGGCGCGATGCTGACCATGCCGCTCGCCGGCACCTTGATGGACAAACGCGGACCTCGCAACGTTCTACTGGTCGGGATCGCGCTGATCACCATTGGATTGAGCGTATTCGCCTACGGCGCATGGCAACACGCGGATTATCTGCCGATCCTGGTGACGGGCCTGGTGACCACCGGGATCGGGCTGGGCTGCACTTTGACGCCGCTGTCCGGAGCGGCGGTCCAGACGCTGGCGCCGCATGAGGTGGCGCGCGGATCGACGTTGCTGAGTGTCAATCAGCACGTCGCCGTCGCAGTCGGCACCGCGATGATGTCGGTCATCTTGACCAGTCAGTTCAACCGCAGCGAAACGATCGGCACCGCTGAGAAACTCGGGATTCTGCGAGGCAGGTTCACCAAGCACGGCGCTCCGCCTCCGACGCACCAGGAGGTCTCGGCCGACTTCACCGTTCGGTTGATGCACGACCTCAGCCATGCCTACACCTTTGTTTTGGTGGTGGCGATCGTCGTTGTCGCGCTGACACTCATCCCGGTGGCGTTCCTGCCCAACAAGCCGCCGCCGGCCGCCCGGAGCCAAGCTACGGTGCCTGTTTAGGCGCTACTCCGGCGCACCGCTGACGAGATCCGCTACCTGGCCGCTGCCGTAACGATCGCGGTCAGCCGCGGCTAACAGCCAGGCGTATTGGTAGGCGGTCTCTTTCCAGCGCTCGTAGCGGCCGCTGATACCACCGTGGCCGGCGGTCATCTGGGTCTTCAACAACACCGGATTCCCGTCAGCGTTGCTGTGCCGAAGTGCGGCAACCCATTTGGCCGGCTCGACATAGTAGACCCGGGTATCGTGCAGCGATGTCATCGCCAGAATCGCCGGATAGTTCTGCGCGGCGACATTCTCGTACGGCGAATACGATTTCATGTATTGGTAGACGTCGCTGTCGCTCAACGGGTTTCCCCATTCGTCCCACTCGGTGACGGTCAGCGGTAGCGACGGGTCGAGGATGGTCGTCAGCGGATCGACGAACGGCACCTGCGCCAGGATGCCCGCGAAGAGCTCAGGCGCCATGTTCGCCACAGCCCCCGTCAGTAAGCCGCCGGCACTTCCGCCGAGCGCCACCAACTGCTGCGGGCGGGTCAGCCCAGTGTCGACCAGATGCTGTCCGACAGCGATGAAATCGGTGAAGGTGTTTTTCTTCTCGAGCAGTTTGCCGTGCTCGTACCACAGCCGGCCCATCTCCCCACCCCCGCGCACGTGGGCGACGGCAAAGACCATGCCGCGGTCGAGCAGCGAAAGTCGTGCGATGGAGAACCTCGGATCCTCGCAGATCTCGTACGCGCCATACCCGTACATCATTGCCGGAGCCGGGAATTCGATGCCGGCGCGGTGCACGATGGAGACCGGGACTTTGGTTCCGTCGGCAGCTTGCGCCCACTCCCGGCGCTCGACGTAATCCTCGCGGCGGTAATCCCCCAGTACCGGTTGCTCGCGCAGCAGCGTGCGTTCCCCGGTGACCAGGTCGAGGTCGTAGATCCGGACCGGCGTGACGAAAGATCCGGCGCCGACCCGCAGCCTGGGCGAATCCCAGTTCGGGTTGGCGCCCAGGCCTGCCGACATCAGCTCGGAATCGAACGTGATTTCCTCGGGCCGACCGTAATCGTGATCGTTGATGGGCCACAACTGGATGCGCGGTAGCGCTTCACCGCGATAACTGACCACCAGGTGGCCGGCGAAGGCGTCGACACCATCGAGTCGCACATCGTCGCGATGTTCGATCAGAGTGCGCTGAGCCGACGGGTCATCGACCGGAGCGTCCACCAGCGTGAAATTCACCGCGTTCTGGTTGTGCAGGATCAGGAATCGGTCTTGCCCGCCGACGATTGCGTGCTCCACCGAATATTCGATGCCGTCGCGGCGCGGCAGCACCGTGACGAACTCGGCACCCGGGTCGGCGGCGTCGGCGTAGCGGATTTCCGAGGTGATCGCCGATCCCGACGCGATCAGCACGTACTTGTCGCTGCGGGTTCTGCCCACCGCAAGCCAATACTTTCCGTCGGCTTCGTGGTAGACCGTCTCGGCCGGGAGTCCAGACGCCAGCCGGTGCCGCCACACGGTGTCCGGACGCCACGCCGCGTCGACGGTGACGTAGTAGACGGTCCGGTTGTCGGTCCCCCAGGTCACTCCCGCGCCGATGCCGGCGATCTCGTCGGGATACTGCTCGCCGGTGCGAAAGTCTCGGAAGCGCAGCGTGTATCGCTCGTCGCCGACCAAGTCAACGGAGTAGGCCAGCACGTTGCCGTCCGGGCTGATACTGGCCGCACCGAGTGAGAAGAAGTCGTGTCCCTCGGCCTCGACGTTCTCATCGAGCAGCACCTGCTCACCGGCAATCTCGGTGTGCTCGTCGAGAATCGGCGGGTTCCAGTTGCTCGGATCTATTACCGGACAACGGCATTGGACGCCGTACTGCTTGCCTTCGAAGCTGCGGCCGTAGTACCACCAGTCGCCGCGTCGAACCGGGACCGACAGGTCGGTTTCCTTGGTGCGGGCTTTAATCTCGTCGAAGATCTTCTGCCGCAATGGCTGCAGTGGTGCGGTCTCCTGGTCGGCGTACTCGTTCTCCGCCTCCAGGTAGCTGAGCACCTCGGGGCTGGACTTGTCCCGCAGCCATTCGTAGGGGTCGACGAACACATCACCGTGGAACTCCCGCCGTGAGTCGACCCGTTTCGCGATCGGCGGTTTGAGGTTCCCGTTCACACGCCGCTCCTCATCGTCGCTCGGCTCAGTCATTCGCCGGGCCGATCCAGTCATCGAAGCGCAGCCCGGAGATGCGTTCGTAGGCTTCGACATAGCGTGCGCGGGTGGCGTCGACGATGCTATCGGGCAGCGGTGGTGGCGGCAGCGATCCGCCGCGATCCCAGCCCGACTCGGGTCCGGTCAGCCAATTGCGGACGAATTGTTTGTCGAAGCTGTTCTGGACTTCCCCGACCCGGTATTCAGCGGCCGGCCAATACCGAGAAGAGTCGGGGGTGAAGACTTCGTCCGCCAGCACCAGGTTGCCATTAGTGTCGACGCCGAACTCGAACTTGGTGTCGGCGATGATGATTCCTCTGGTCAGTGCGTGATCGGCCGCCTGCACATAGATCTGTAAGGTGCGGTCGCGCAACTGGTTGGCGCGAACTCCGCCGACCATCGTGATCACCTGAGGGAACGAGATGTTCTCATCATGTTCCCCCAGTTCGGCTTTCGTCGCCGGAGTGAATAAGGGGGTCGAAAATCTACTGGCTTCGACCAGGCCCGGCGGCAGCGTGATCCCGCACACCTTGCCGTTTCGCTGGTAGTCCAGCAGCCCTGAGCCGGTGAGGTATCCGCGGGCTACGCACTCCACTGGCACCATCTCGAGCTGTTGCACCACCAGCGCCCGGCCCAGAACTTCGTCGGGTATGCGGGGGTCGTCCGGTGGACCGGCCAAGTGGTTGGGTGCGTCGACGAGCCCGAAGAAGAACACGCTCATCGCGGTGAGGATGCGGCCTTTGTCAGGAATCGTGCTGTCGAGCACATAGTCGAACGCGGAAATCCGGTCCGTCGCGACGAACAACAGGTGAGCGTCATCGATGCGGTACAACTCGCGGACTTTGCCGCTGGCCAGGTGCTGGTAGTCGGACAGAGCGGGACGACCCATCGGGATAGCCTAGACGGCTACAGACATCGGTCACCTGAGCGCTATTAAACTGGCGCGGGGGTCCCGCGCGGAGCTGGCGGAAACGTCCTTGCCTTTGACTCATGCGTGCCTGAGTTTTGAGGCAGGCAGGGCGAGGGCCGAGCGCGCTGCTACCGACGCTATATGACGGGTCACCACGGCTTCGGGAACCAGTACGGTGGCGCGGCTTGCGGTGGCGCTCAGGAACGACGGACGCAGGGTGATCATCTTGCCGATAAGCGCGGATTCGCGAACTATGCGCTGGACGCGGCGTCGGCGAAATGCCGCGAACCGGGTGAAGGCGGCGGGCAGATCACTTGCCTGGTCGATACACGCGCCCAGGATCGCGGCGTCTTCGAGCCCCTGGCAGCCGCCCTGGCCTAGGTGCGGGCGCATCGGGTGAGCCGCGTCGCCGACCACCACGATAGGCCCGACTGCCCAGGTCCGGGCGGGAGTGCGGTCGTAGAGGTCATTGCGCAACACGTCAGCAGGTGCCGTGGTGGCGAGCATGCTCGGAATGGGCTCAGGCCAGTCGGCGAATCTTGCTTGCAGATAGGGCAACTCGCCGTTAGGCGAGAGCTGCCCTTCGGGTGCGCGTTCGCTGGCGAACCAGTACAGACGACCCGCCCCCATCGGGACGTGGCCGGTTTCGGCGCCGGGTCCAAACGTCTCGCCGGCCAACTCCGGGTCCATGGCGTAGGTGGCTACACCCCGCCAGGCGGTGTAGCCCACGTAGCGGTGAGTGAGCGGACCATTGAGGTGGCAGGCGACCACCGAGCGGGTGCCGTCGGCGCCAATCACCGCGTCGGCTGTTCGGGCGGTGTCATCGGACAACCGGATCCGTACCTCGTTGTGTGCGGTCGCGATTGCGACCGCTGACCGCCCATATTCGACTGTCCCGGGCGCCAGTGCGCCCGTGAGGATGTCGCGCAGTGCCGAGCGTTGCACTACCACCAACGGCTCGCCCAGTGCCTTGACAAATCGCTCGGGCGCCGGCCGGCGCAACCACGAACCATCGCGCCAGCGCACCGCACCCGCGGTGATGCGGCCACCGGCATCGCGGACCGGCTCGCCCAAGCCGATGCGGTCTAAGGCGGCCAGCGCGTTGGGCCAGATGCTGATCCCAGCGCCTGACGACGTGTCGATGCGCTCTTCGACGACAGTGACGCCGTACCCGCGCTGCTGCAGTGCCACCGCAGTGGCCAGACCTGCTATACCGGCTCCGATGACAATGATCCGCTGCGCCATGGGCACAACTTAGTTCGAGCTAGCCGGGCAGTGTGATGATGTAAATCACCACCCGTGAGCTGACTGGTCCGGGTAGCTCTATTGCCCGTTAACGTTCGTTCGCGAGACGCCTAAGCGTGTGAGGTGTTCGGCGGGGTCCGGGGCGTAACGGCTGCCGTGTCCGCGGCAAGGTCACCGTGTCGGGGGTTGGCGATACATTCCGGCTCGTAAAGATCGGTTATCGACAGGTTTCGACTCGCGACCAGCATCCCGACGCCCAGCACGATGCTCTCGCGGCCGCCGGCTGCGATCAGATCTTCGAGGGCGGGGCACTGAGTAATCGAGGCTATTAGTGGCCAGAAATCATCGTGTGGATTCGACCGGGGAGGCCACGAACGGCACGATCGGAATATGAAATCGCGGTATGTCCCCTACGCCAACACTCCGGGTCGACTGATGACTCAACTGTTCAGCGACGCCGTAGTCGTCGTCTGGAGTTTCGTCTGGGTGCTCGTCGGGCTGGCGGTCTACAGCGCGCTGGCGACCATTGCCGAGGTGGGTCGTCAGGTCCAAGGCGGTGCCGACGGTGTCGCCGACAGCCTGAAGTCGGCCGGCTACAGTGCCGACCACATTCCGCTGATCGGCAGCGCCGTCAGCGGGCCGCTCACCGCGGCCAGCAAGGCCGCACTCGACATCGCCGGCGCCGGGCACAACCTCGACACCACGGCGAGCTGGCTGGCCTTCGTCCTGGCGTTGGCTGTTGCGGCTCCGCCGACCCTCGGAGTGGTGGTGCCCTGGCTGGTATTGCGAATTCGGTTCGTCCGGCGCAAGTTGACCGTCGGCGCGCTGGCCACCACCCCAGCCGGTGCACAACTGCTCGCGTTACGCGCGTTAGCCAACCGGCCGCTCGCCCGGCTGACCGCTGTCACTCCTGACCCGGTCGGTGCGTGGCGCGCCGGAGATCCGCACGCCATCCATGGTCTGGCTGCCATCGAATTGCGTGCCGCGGGAATGGCGGTCAGGACAGCTCGCTAGCGCAGTTCGACAACCAGGTGCCGGATTCCGGTGTGCCGGTTGCTGCGCGTCCACTCGACATCACGCACTACCCGCACAGTGCCGAAACGGGTCAGCAGTTCCTCGAACAACACCCGCAGTTCCAGCCGCGCCAGGTTCGCGCCCAGGCAGTAGTGGATTCCTTGGCCGAAACCCAGGTGCGGGTTAGGCTTTCGCGCGATGTCGAATTGGTCGGCAGCCTCGAACACCCGCGCATCGCGATTGGCCGAGCCCTCCCAGATCTGCACTTTCTGCCCCGCCGCGATCGACACGTCACCGAGTACGACATCGCGCGTGGCGGTGCGTCGCTTGGACGGCGACGGTGACGTCCAACGAACCATCTCCTCGACCGCGGTCGGCAGCGCCGCCAAATCCGCACGCAGCGCGCACAGTTGGCCCGGATGCTCAGCCAGCGCCAGCAGCCCGCCGGCGACCGAGTTGCGGGTCGTCTCGGCGCCGGCACTGAACAACAGGCTGAAGAACAGATAGAGCTCGAGGTCGGACATGGCCGACCCGTCGGCGGGGTCAAGAGTCGCGTTGGCGACGACGGACAACATGTCGTCGGTGGGCTGCGCACGCTTGGCGGCGATCAACTCCTGGCCGTAGGTGTACATCCGCGAGCCGGCCTCTTCGGCCGACAACTGCGACAGCTGTGATGTTGAAGCCGTACGCGCCTCCCCGAAGTCGAACTGCGGCTCAATGGCCTCGAACAGCCAATAACGTTCGGATTCAGGAACTCCCAGCAAGATGCAGATCATCTGCATCGGCAGCTCGGCGGCGATGTCGACCACGAAGTCGAACGCCTCGCCCGGCACAACGGCATCCAGCAGCCGACGGGTCCGCGCCCGCAGGTCGTCTTCGACGAGGCCGATCATCCGGGGCGTCAGCCCCGAGCTGACCAGGCGGCGAATCTGCGAGTGCCGTGGATCGTCCATCATGTTGAGCACCTGACCGGCGATCGAGAGATCCTGCAACAGCGTTCCGCCGAACGGCCGGTCCCCGCCGGTGACAGACGAGAAACTGACCGGATCTTTCAGCACCGCAAGCGTTTCGGCGTAGGAAGCGACCGACCAGAAGCCCTCGCCGTCGGGAGTGTGCTCGGTCGGATGATGCCAGTAGACCGGAGCCTCGCGACGATGGACAGCGAAGAGGTCGTGCGGGAAGCCGGCGGCGAAGTTGTCCAGGTCGGTAAAGTCGACCTCGGCGAGCGTCACAATATCGCGCCGGGCGTGTACTTCGCGGCGTCGGGATAGCGGGCAACCATCGCATCGACCTCGGCGATCACGGCGTCGACCTGATCACCGGCGGCCCCGACGAATGCCTTTCGGTCGGCCAACGCGGCGTCGATCGCGTTGCGATCCAACGGTAGTCGCGGGTCGGCGGCCAACCGGTCGAGCAGATTGGGCTCGACGCCCTGCTCGCGCATGGCCAGCGCCGCCGCGACCGCATGCTCCTTGATCACCTCGTGCGCCGTTTCCCGTCCCACACCGGCGCGCACGGCGGCCATCAACACCTTGGTGGTGGCCAGGAAGGGCAGGTAGCGATCCAGCTCGCGCTGGATCACCGCGGGATAGGCGCCGAATTCGTCCAGCACGGTCAACATCGTCTCGATCTGCCCGTCGACGGCGAAAAAGCTGTCGGGCAACGCAACTCGGCGCACCACCGAACAGAACACGTCTCCTTCGTTCCATTGAGCCCCGGCGAGTTCGGCGGCCATCGAGCCGTAGCCGCGCAAAACCACCTGCAACCCGTTGACCCGCTCGCAGCTGCGGGTGTTCATCTTGTGCGGCATCGCCGACGAGCCGACCTGGCCTTGCGCAAAGCCTTCGGTGACGAGGTCGTGGCCGGCCATCAGCCGGATGGTGTGCGCCAGCGACGAGGGACCGGCTCCCAGCTGCACCAGCGCCGACACCACGTCAAGGTCGAGCGAACGCGGGTACACCTGTCCAACGCTGGTCAATACGTTCGCAAATCCCAGGAACTCAGCGATCCGCTGCTCGAGGTCGGCCAGCTTCGACGCGTCGCCGCCGAGCAGGTCGAGCATGTCCTGCGCGGTGCCCATCGGGCCTTTGATTCCGCGCAGCGGGTAGCGGTCGATCAGCTCCCGCAGTCTGGTCAACGCGACCAGGGTTTCCTGCGCCGCCGAGGCGAACCGTTTACCCAATGTGGTGGCCTGCGCGGCGACGTTGTGGCTTCGCCCGGCCATCACCAGATCGCGGTAGGTTGCGGCACGCTCGGCCAGCCGGGCGACCACCGCCACTGCGTGAGCGAACACCAATTCCAATGAACGGCGAACCTGTAGTTGCTCGACATTCTCGGTCAGGTCGCGACTGGTCATGCCTTTGTGCACGTCCTCGTGACCGGCCAGCGCGTTGAACTCTTCGATGCGGGCCTTCACGTCGTGGCGCGTCACCCGCTCGCGGGCGGCGATCGAGGCCAGGTCGACGTCGTCGAGCACCCGTTCGTAGTCGGCGATCGCGACGTCGGGAACCTCGACGCCTTCCAGGCCCAGCTCTACCTGTGCACGCAGCACCGCCAGCCAGAGCCGTCGCTCGGCGACGATCTTGGCCTCCGGCGACCAGATCGCCACCATCTCGGCGCTGGCGTAGCGGTTGGCCAGCACGTTCGGGATTGTCACAAACACACAGCTTAACGGCGTCGCGTCGAGCCGGGATCGGGCACAGTGACGCCATGCACTTTGTCGGGCTCGATCTCGCGTGGGGGGAGAAGAACAAGACCGGTGTCGCCGTCATCGATGCTGACGGCCGACTACTGCACGTCGGCGCAGCGCACGACGACGGGAGCATCGAGGACGCGATCGAGCCCTACGTCAGTGGCGAGTGCCTGGTGGCCATCGACGCGCCGCTGGTCGTCAACAACCCGACCGGGTCGCGGCCGTGCGAGGCGGCGCTCAACCGCGATTTTCGCGGCTTCGAGGCCGGCGCTCACCCCGCGAACACCGCAAACCCCGTGCTCACCCGGCCGCGCGCGGCTCGGATTGCAACCGCGCTGACGCTGGACATGGATCCGGGCTGCAGCTCATCGCGACGGGCGATCGAGGTGTACCCGCACCCGGCGACGGTCGCATTGTTCGGTCTGGAGAAGACGCTGAAATACAAGAAGGGCTCGTTCGAAACGCGTCAGCACCAGCTGCTGCAGTTGATGACGCTGATCGAGAGACTCGACAACGCGACGCCCCGACTGCGAGTGAACCACAACCTGTCCTGGGTGGACCTGCGCACGCGGGTCGAAGCCGCGACCCGACCAGTGCAGCTCGACCGCGACGAGGATCCGATCGACGCCGTGATCTGCGCCTACGTCGGGTTGTACTGGTACCACCGCCCCGACGACGTGACCATCTACGGTGACTACGCGACCGGCTACATCGTCACGCCGACCCTGCCGCCCGATGCCGTACCCGCTCGACGAGCACGGCTAGCTCGACGATAAAGACCGACGCGGCATGCTATTTCGCGGCGTGCGTGATCAAACGTGCACGGGCTGGCGGTCGAACGGCGCCACCGCGTCAATGACGTCGATCACCGTTGTGCGCGCGACGGCGCGCGGGTTTTGAAGCTCGTCGACCAACGCCGACACCACCGCGCCGTCGATCGTGCAGATCAACGCGGAGACCAGTTCTGGGCGCACCGATCGTCCGGAGCGTTCGATGACATCGGCGACGGCGTCGACCCGCTGACGCATGGTGCGGCGTTGAATCTCGCGTAGTCCGGGCAGCCTGGCGCAGGCGATATGGCGCTCGTATCGAGATATCAGTTGCTCGGTCAGTTGTGGCTCGGATTCGCTGCCGACGAGCAACTCCACCAGCAGCTCGGCCGTTTTGTCGGCGCTGCGGCGGCGACGCGACAGCGTGGCCACCTGGGCCCGCAGCTGCGCGACCTCCAGCATCCCGATGTGCGCCACGGCGCTAGCGATCAGATCGTCCAGGCTGGAGAAGTAGTACGTGGTCGAGGCCAGCGGCAAACCCGCGCGGCGCGCCACAGCGCGGTGCCGGACCGCCTCGAAGCCGCCTTCGCAGAGCAGATCGGCCGCCGCGCTCACCAGCGCGTAGCGCCGGCGCTCACCCTTGGGAGTGACAGCTCCCTTGGGCACCACAACTGCCTTGGGAGCGGCAACGGCAGCCTCGGGAGCGGAGGCTCCGTCGGATGCCACAGCTGCTGTCACCTAGGACATGGTGCCAGCCGAAATGGAGCCACATCGCGGATTCGGACAATCCACCCTGAGTCGCGCAGCAGGCCGGGGACACCTGGCGGCGCTTTATGATGACCCGCATGCCGGAGATGAGTCGTCGCGCTGTGCTGCGTCTTGGCACCGGCGCGGCCGCCGGGGCGCTCGGCGCCTACGCGATGGACCGGTTGCTGCCCGCAGACCCGCCGGTGGCTCGGCCGGTCGTAATGACCGGCACCGGGGTTCGGATGGCGCCGCCTCCGCCGCTCGTTCCGCCGTCCGCCCCGACGATGGTCAACGGTTCGTTTGTCTCGGCCGCGCGCGGCGGGGTCGCCACCAACTGGGCGATCGCCCGGCCGCCGGGGCAGAGCAAACCCCTGCGACCAGTCATCGCACTGCACGGCAAGGGAAGTAGCGCTGCCACCGTGATGGAGGGCGGCGTCGAGCAGGGGCTGGCCCAGGCCGTCGCCGCCGGACTGCCACCGTTCGCGGTGGTCGCTGTCGATGGTGGCGGAAGTTATTGGCACAAAAGGACTTCCGGCGAAGACAGCGGCGCGATGGTGATCAACGAGCTGATTCCGATGCTCGACGGACAGGGATTGGACACGTCTCGGGTCGGTTTTTTGGGGTGGTCGATGGGCGGCTACGGCGCCCTGCTGCTCGGCGGCCGACTCGGCCCGGGCCGGACCGCGTCCATCTGCGCGGTGAGCCCGGCGCTGTGGATGTCGCCGGGAGCTGCTGCGCCGGGCGCTTTCGACGGCGCCGACGACTTTGCGGCCAATTCGGTTTTCGGGATGCCTGCACTGGCGTCCATCCCGATCCGGGTGGACTGTGGCAACAGCGATCCCTTCTACGGCGCAACCAAGCAGTTCGTCGCGCAATTGCCCCGTCCACCGGCCGGCGGATTCTCCCCGGGCGGTCACGACGGGTCGTTCTGGAGCTCACAACTGCCTGCCGAATTGACCTGGATGGCCCCACTGCTGACTGCGTAGTGCCGCGGTCGCACTGAGACTGGAGTCCCTACCAGAAGGCTTACGATATTTGTTACGATAGCGCGCCATGACGCATGGCTACGGCGCACGGAGGTAACCCCACATGGCGAGGCAGCCCGTCGCGGACAAGCGGCAACGGCGTGAACGCGGATCGATCAGCGTCGACGAAATCATCAACGGTGCGTTCGAAGTGGCCGGCGAGGTGTCGGTCGACGGCTTGAGCATGCCGCTGCTGGCCAAGCATCTCGACGTGGGTGTGACGAGCATCTACTGGTATTTCCGCAAGAAGGACGATCTGCTCAACGCGATGACGGACCGGGCGCTGGGCCAGTACGACTTCGCCACCCCGTTCGTCGAGGGTCGTGACTGGCGCAATTCGCTGCGTGATCACGCCCGCAAGATGCGGCAGACGTTTCGCGACAACCCGATCCTGTGCGACCTGATTCTGATTCGCGGCACCTTCGGGCGCGAGGCGACCCTGGCGGCTTTCCAAAAGCTCGAGAAGGCGATCGCCGCTTTGGTGCAGGCCGGCCTGTCACCGAAGGACGCGTTCGACACCTACGCCAGCATCTCGGTCCACACCCAAGGGGCGGCGGTTCTGGAACGGCTACGGGCCAAATCCGGTGGAGCCGAGACCTACCGTCGCAGGCCAAGTTCGGTCATCGACCCCAAAACCATGCCGCTGATCGCTCAGTTGACCGAGAAGGGCCACCGCATTGGCGTCGCCGACGACATCAACTTCGAGTACGGCCTGAACTGCATCCTGGATCACGCGAGCCGGTTGATCGACGGAGATTGACTGCCCGGCTCCTCAGCGGCCGCGAGCGGACCGCATCGTCGTCCGGGCGGACTGACTGCCCGCTAGACCTCGATCACGACGGCGCCGCCCTGGCCGCCGCCGGCGCACATGGCCGCCACACCGATGCCGCCGCCGCGGCGGCCCAGTTCGTGCACCAACGTGGTCAGCATGCGGGCGCCGCTGGCCGCGATGGGATGGCCGAGACTGCAGCCGCTGCCGTAGATGTTGACCCGGTCCTCGTCGAGCCCGTGCTCGCGGCAGGCCGCGATCGGCACGGACGCGAACGCCTCATTGATCTCCCAGAGAGTGACGTCGCCCGGCGCCAGGCCGGCCCGTTCCAGGACCTTGCCGATCACCTTCACCGCGCCCAGGCCGGTGTCGCGTGGCTCGACAGCGGCCGAGGCCCACGCCTTGACCGTGCCGAGCACCTTGAGCCCGTGCGAGGTGGCGAAGTCCTCGTCGGCCAGTGTCAGAGCTGCGGCGGCGTCGTTGGTTCCGCTGCTGTTGCCCGCGGTGATCGAGAAACCCTCGATCTCGGGGTGCAGCACCTTCAGCGACGCCAGCTTTTCCAGGCTGGTCCCGCGGCGCGGATGTTCGTCGACGCTGAACTCGATCAGCGCATCGTCGAGACCCTTGATCTTCAACGGGACGATCTCGTCGACGAAGGCACCGCTGTCGATCGCTGCGACCGCACGCTGGTGCGAGCGGAAAGCCCAGGCATCCATCTCTTCGCGGCTGATCCCAACCGCCTGCGCGGTGTTCCACCCGACGGTGATCGACATGTCGCGGCCCGGCGCGTCGGGAGTTTCCACGTGAGTCGGGGGAATCCACCGCTCCTCGAACTCCAGCGTCGGACCGGGGATGCGCCAGTTCATCAGCGGAGTCATCGACAGCGACTGCACGCCGCCGCCGACCACGACTTTCTCCGCTCCGGCGCCGATCTGCGCGGCCGCGTTGGCGACTGCGGTCAGGCTGCCGGCGCAATGCCGGTTGACGGCCTGTCCCGGAACCGACGTCATGCCCGAAGCGCAAGCGGCGTAGCGGGCCATGTCGCCCCCGCCGTAGTGGGATTCGGCGAAGATCACATCGTCGATGTCGGCCGCCTCGACGCCGGACCGGCGAACCGCTTCCTGCAGGATCGTGGTCGCCAAGAACTCAGGGGTGGTGTTGACCAGCGAACCCTTGAACGACGTCGCGATGGCGGTTCGGACTGCGCTGACGATGACAGGCTTGGACATGTGGTCGACCTTTGATTGAGCTGCTTGCGGATTACAAACTTCGCTAGAAGCGTAAAGTCTATCAGTTACCGTCGTGCCGACGATATGGGGTGCTTGCCGCCGTCGCGGCCACGCTGGGACACTGTGCGGATGCAGCCGTTCGGGTGGGAACTGCCGTACGGCTGGCCACGAAAGCCGGTGCTGGCGACCAGCGTGGTCTGCACGTCTCAGCCGCTGGCGGCCCAAGCCGGTCTCCGGATGCTCGCCGACGGCGGAAGCGCGGTCGACGCCGCGGTCGCCACCGCAATCGCGCTGACGGTGGTGGAACCGGTGTCCAACGGCATCGGGTCGGACGCGTTCGCGATCGTGTGGGACGGACAGCAACTGCACGGACTCAACGCCTCGGGTCGCTCACCCGCGGCGTGGACGCCGGAGTACTTCGGCGGCAATGGAGTTCCGATGCTCGGCTGGAATGCCGTCACCGTTCCCGGTGCCGTCTCGGCATGGGTGGAGTTGCACGCGAAGTTCGGCAAGCTGCCGTTCGATCAGCTCTTCGGGCCCGCAATCAGCTATGCCCGCAACGGTTTTCTGCTTTCGCCGACGATCGCCGAACAGTGGGCGGCGCAGGTGCCGCTGTTCGAGTCTCAGCCCGGGTTCGCCGAGACCTTCATGCCCGGCGGGCGAGCACCGCGTCCCGGTGAACTGGTCACGCTCCCCGCTCACGCCGGCAGCCTGGAGGCGATCGCCTCGACCAGCGGCGAGACGTTCTACCGCGGCGAGCTGGCGGCCAAGCTCGAAGCCCACTCGACGGCGAATGGCGGAGCGATGCGAGCCGGCGATCTCGCCGCACATCGCGCCGACTGGGTCGGCACCATCGCTGGCGGTTATCGCGGATACACCGTGCACGAGATACCGCCCAACGGCCAGGGCATCGTCGCGTTGATCGCCCTCGGAATACTGGAGTATTTCGACATCGCTTCGCTGCCAGTCGATTCCGCGGCCAGCGTCCATCTGCAGATCGAGGCGGTGAAACTCGCCTTCGCCGATGCACAGGCCTACGTCTCCGACATCGATCACATGACGATTGGCGCGCAAAGCCTTCTCGATCGAAACTATCTACGTGAGCGCGCTGCGCTGATCGATCCGGACCGCGCCAAGCCGGCGTCAGCCGGAACACCACACGGGGGCACGGTGTATCTCACCGCCGCGGACGCATCGGGCCTCATGGTGTCGATGATCCAGTCGAACTACCTGGGATTCGGCTCCGGTGTCGTGGTGCCCGGCACCGGCATAGCGCTGCAAAACCGCGGCGCGGATTTTGTTGCCCAACATGGTCATCCGAATCAGGTGGGCCCGAACAAGCGGCCGTACCACACCATCATCCCAGGATTTTTGAGCAAGGACGGCGTCCCGGTGATGAGCTTCGGGGTGATGGGCGGTCCGATGCAGCCGCAGGGCCACGTGCAGGTCGTCACCCGCATCGTCGATCACGGTCAGAATCCTCAAGCGGCGTGTGACGGTCCGCGGTTCCGGTGGGCGCAGGGGCTGCAGGTGTGTTGCGAGCCGAGTTTTCCGCCGGAGACCCTGGACGGGCTGCAGCAGCGCGGGCATCAGTTGGTGACCACCGATGACTACAACCAGTTCGGCAGTTGCCAGGCGATCTGGCGGCTCGATGACGGCTATCTCGCGGTCAGCGATCCGCGCCGCGACGGCCAGGCGGCCGGCATCTAGATCGTGATCTCGCCTTTGGCGGCGGCCAGCCCAATGTCTGTACGAAAGTGGCTGCCAGGCAACCGGATCGAGCCGATGATGTCGTAGGCCACCGATCGCGCCGCGGCCAGGTCGGCGCCAGTGCCCACCACAGAAAGCACCCTGCCGCCCGACGACACGACCGCCCCGTCCTGGCGGCGGGCTGTTCCAGCATGCAAGACGCCGCCGGCCTCAGCGCCGACAATCGCGTCGCCCACCCGAGGCTTGCCGGGATAGTTCTCAGCGGCCAACACCACTGTCACGGCTGCGCCGTCGCGCCACCGCAGCTCGCCGAAACTTGCCAGCGTGCCGGTGGCCGCCGCGTTGAGCAGCTGGCCAAGGGGTGACTCGAGCAGCGCGAGCACCGCCTGTGTCTCCGGATCGCCGAAGCGGCAGTTGAATTCGATCACCGCGGGCCCATGCGAGGTGATGGCCAAACCGGCATACAGCAGCCCGGAGAACCCGCTACCGCGCCGAACAAGCTCAGCGGCAACGGGTTCCACGATGTCACTGACGATGGCGCGGTAGACGTCGGCCGGAAGCCATGGCAGCGGGGCGTAGGCGCCCATGCCGCCGGTGTTGGGGCCGGCATCACCGTCGCCGACCCGCTTGAAGTCTTGGGCCGCCAACAGAGGCACCACCGTCTCGCCGTCGACGATGCAGAACAGCGACACCTCGGGGCCGTCGAGGAAGGATTCCAGCAGCACCGGGTGCCCGGACTCGAGCAGGCTAGCGGCATGAGCGCGGGCGACGTCGCGGTCCCGCGTGACCACCACACCCTTGCCCGCGGCCAGCAGGTCATCTTTCACCACCCAGGCAGGATCGCCGGCGCCCGGCCCGAACCGGTCCAGCGCGGCATCCAAATATGCCGGGCTGTCGACGATCTCGCTGTCGGCGGTGCGGACGCCAGCAGCGGCCATCACGTCCTTGGCGAAGGCTTTGGAGCCCTCGATCTGCGCCGCCTCCTTGCTGGGCCCGAAGCAGGCGATCCCGGCGGCTCGAACGGCGTCGGCCACACCGAGCACCAGAGGCACTTCGGGGCCGATCACCACCAGGTCGGCGCGCACCTTTCGGGCCAGGGCGACGACGTCGTCACCGGAGGACACGTCGACGTCGTGCTGGTCAGCGATCGATGCTGTGCCGGCGTTGCCGGGCGCGATGGCAAGTGCCTCGACCTGTGGGTCGGCGAGCAATGCCAGCAGCAGAGCATGTTCGCGGGCACCGGAGCCGATCACCAGAACGCGCACGGAAGTTCACTTTAGTCTGGCGACGATGCGCGCCGTGCAACGGCGTTCAGATGATCTTTTCGAGCAAAGTCTTCAGTTCTTTCTGCTGCGCCGCGGTCAGCCGCGCGAGGCGTTTGTCGAACTCCTCGGAGACCGCCGACATGCCGCCCGCGGCGGCTTTGCGTCCGCTAGCTGTGAGCAACAGGCGATGGCGACGCAGGTCGGCGGGATCGATCTCGCGACGCACGAAGCCCGCCGCTTCCAGCCGTTTGAGGTACGCGGTGACCGTCGCCTTAGGCATGTTCAACGTCGTTGCCAGCTCGGCCGGGTACGGGTGGTCGTTGATCTCGGCGAGCAGGAACAGTTCCTTTGACTCCAGACCCAACGAGCAGATCTCGTCCTCGGCACACGAGATCACCGACAACAGCACCCGGTAGTTGAGGGACCAGATCTTGGCCGCATCAGACATCGACTTGCCAGGTCGTTCAGATATGAACTAGTTTAATAATGAACAACCGCATGACGGAACAATTTACCAGAAAGCCGCCAGCATGCCTCTAGATCACTACACCACGCTCGGACGATCTGGCCTGCGCGTCAGCCCCCTGTGCCTGGGCGCGATGACGTTCGGCGAGGACCTCGGCTGGGGTACCAGTGTCGAAGAATCACAACAGATCATCGATCGCTACATCGAGGCCGGCGGCAACTTCATCGATACCGCCAACTTCTACACCCGAAGTCACTCCGAAAAGATCCTCGGCGACCACATCGGCCGCCACGCCGCGCGGCGCGACCGCCTGGTGCTCGCCACGAAGTTCAGCGGCAACCTGTATCCGGGTGACCCCAATGGCGGCGGTTCCGGCCGCAAATCGTTGATCAACGCCTGTGAAAACTCACTGCGGCGCTTGCAGACCGACTACATCGACCTGTACTGGATGCATGTCTGGGACGCCAACACTCCCATCGAGGAAACGATGGCCGCGCTCGATGACCTCGTCGCGGCCGGCAAAGTCCGCTACATCGGTGTTTCCGACACCCCGGCGTGGAAGATCGTGGAAGCCAACCTGATTGCCCGTTTCCGCGGCTGGTCCAGTTTCATCGGCTTGCAGGTCGAATACTCACTGCTCGAACGCGCCATCGAGCAGGAGCTGGTTCCGATGGCGAACGAATTCGGTCTCGGCATCACGCCGTGGTCGCCGCTGAAGAGCGGCGTGCTCAGCGGCAAGTACACCCGCGCCAACAGCGGCGAACACAGCGCCGATCGCGGCGCGATGGTCAATGCCTTCCTCAACGACAAGACCTACGCGCTGATCGATGAACTGGAGGGCATTGCCCAGGCGCATCAGACCAACGTCGCCAGCGTGGCGCTGGCCTGGGTTCACGCGCAGCCGGGAGTCTCATCGGTGATCATCGGCGCTCGCAGGCTTTCTCAGCTCGACGACAACCTGCGGGCGGTCGACGTAGAGCTCACCGGAGACGAACTAGCGCGACTCGACGCGCTCACCCGGCCGAGGTTCGGGTTCCCGCACAACATGCTGGACATGGCCCCGGGCATCCTGAACGGCGGGGCGACAGTCAACGGTGTCACGGCGCCGACGTCGGAGTTCGTGATGCCCGAAGGCGTTAAGCCGTACTGAAACTAGTCGAGGTTCGTACGAGTGTGCATCTTCACGGCATCGTTGACGTTGGCTTTCTTGTCATTGGCGGTCCCCTCAGCGGCGGCCTTCTTGCGTTTGGCCGCTACACGTTTGATCACGCCGTCGAGCTTCGAACCCAGCGGGAAGCCGACATAGTGCGTTAGGAAGATCGCCATCTCACGCAGTTCCTCTCTAGTGAGTTCCTCGTTCTGCAGGACAGCATTGACCTGAACCTGCAGCAATTCTTCCTGATTTAGAGCGGTTAGCACCGCGATCAGCATCATCCGCCGGTCGCGCATCGCCAGACCGGGCCTCGTCCAGATGCGGCCGAACAGATGCTCGACCGTTAACGCAAAGAATTCGCCAGGCACGTCCGGCATCTCCCACGCGTAGACCTCGTTCATCTTCTCGAGGCCCTTGCGACGCAATTCGTCCATGCTCACTCCTTCGCGGTCGACGCGCTGTGCGGTACGCCGAGGCCCTCGGCCAGGCGCCCGAGGGCGATAGCTGCGAGCGGCAAGTCGATGGAATGTGCCTCACCTAGCGCGAGCGCCAAGCTCAAGTCCTTCTCACCAAGCACGCGCGCATGAAGGAACGGCTGATAGAGGAAGCTGTCCGGTGGAATAGGTTTCATGTCATCGCGGAACATGATCGAGCCGGCCCCACCGGTTATGGCATCGGTATGACGCACGACCTTCCCGAGGTCCTGTAAGTTTAGACCGCACTCCTCGGCCAACTTTGACGCTTCGCATGCGGCGGCGAAAGAAATGTAATGAAGCATGTTGCGGGCCAGCTTCATACGCGTTCCCGAACCCGGTTGACCTGCGTGTATCAGCAGCGATGCCCATTTCGAAAACGGCTCTTTGATCAGCGCGAACGCCTCGTCTGTGGCACCCACCATCGCCGCCAGTTCGCCTTTCTTGGCAGCACGTCCACCACCGCTGATAGGTGCATCAACAATGTGAATGCCCTGCGGTTCAAGCTCTGCAGCTAATTCGATGGCAGTGGTGTCGCTAATTGTGGAATGAATTGCGATGACGGTACCGGGCTCAGCATCGACAGCCAACTCGCCGATGACTTCACGCACCTGCGCGTCGTCCAGGACGGTCACGCTGATGATGTCGGCGGCGGCGACTTCTGCCACGCTTCCGGCCAGCTTCGCGCCGGCGTCGCCCAGCGGCGTCATCGTCTCTGTCCTTATGTCGTACACCGTCAAACCGCCAGGCCAGTCGAGCAGCCGATGCGCCATCGGTGCGCCCATCTTGCCGAGGCCGATGTAGCCCAGCTTGACGTCGTTTTCGGACACGTCGTTGCTCCTCATGATCGAATTACTTGTCCGCCGTCGACGTTGAAGATCTGCCCGGTGATCCAGGACGCCTCGTCGGACAACAGGAACAGGCACATACCGACCAAGTCTTCCGGCGTCCCCATCCGCGACAGCGGCAGACCCTTGACGATGTCCTGCACGATTTCCTGAGGAGTGGTGGTCCGGTTCGCCTCGGTGTCGATGGGTCCTGGCGCGATCGCGTTGATCCGGATATTTTGACCACCCAACTCGCGCGACAATTGCTGGGTCAGACCGTTGATGCCGACTTTGGCCAGGCCGTAGAAGTTTGAGTACAGCCATGCCGCCGTGGACGATTGGTTCACGA
>JAVHWH010000140.1:0-15187 GCA_032159915.1 Mycobacterium sp. | reverse complement strand
TTCGAAGGTCACACGGCAGCAGCACTTGCCCCAGAGTGACAAAGGCCGCCGGCCATCGCCCGCGTCGATACCGTGTTGCTAGCTGGGCGAGGCGGCAGCGACTGGGTCGATGCTGAATACAAGTGTCGCCGCCGACTTACCTTTCAATGCGTGCGATCCGCGGTCGACAAGTCCGAGCGGTCGAGCCACTAGAGCGTCGACGCACTGTTGCGTGAGAAGAATCGTGTCGCCGGTCGCCTTCGTGAGCTGCTCGACCCGGGCAGCGATGTTGACGGTGTCACCGATGAGTGTGAATTCCAGCTTGCTGCCACCGCCAATGGTGCCGGCGATCACCACACCGGTGTTGATGCCGATGCCGATGCGCAGCGCCCCACCGAATTCCTCGGCGACACAACGGTTTATCAGCACCGCAGCGCTCACCGCGGCGTCGGCATGGTCGGCAAGGTCGTTGGGTGCATTAAAGACGGCCAGAGCCCCATCACCGAGGAACTTGTTGACGTGTCCGCCGGCGTCGACGACAGCCGGTACGACGATCTCGAACAGCGCGTTGAGGCGCGAGACGGTGTCTTCGGCGGTGTTGGCTTCGGCGAACGGGGTGAAATCGCGGATATCTACAAACATCACACTCACCTCGCGGCGCTCACCGGTGAAGATGTCGTCACCCTGCTCAAGTAACCGCGCCGCCAGAGCCGGGTCGACGTAGGTACCGAACGCGGCTTGAAGTCGTTGCCGCTCAGCCAATCCCGCTTGCATCCGGTTGAACGACGCCGACAATGCACCGAGGTCGTCATCCTGTACGACGGGCAGGCGCCGGCTGTAGTCGCCGGCCGCGACACGTTCAGTTCCTTCGGCGAGGTCGCGAACGGGTCGCAGGGACGGTGCGAACGCGACGCCGACGGTAATGGGCACCCCGTAGACAAGCGTCACCGCACCGCCGATTAAGGCTGCGAGCACGGGCATCTCCCTGGCCCGGTCGAACACCGTGGCCAGCATCGCGCCTCCGACGGCGTATGTGAACGCGACTGCAAGGACGGACACGTTCGACCACGTGGCGAAACTCGGGCGCGAGCGGGGCAGGGAGTCGCCGATAGCGGTGTCGCCGGCGATGGCGGCTCTGACCGGCCGCATTGATGATTCCACGATGCCGTGCGACCCGATCAACGGGACGGTAGCGACGAATGCGGCGCCCAGGACTGAGTATTGAACCAGCCGCGACCCGGGAGCCCCAACGATCGCACCGACAATGGCGAAGATCGCGGCGGCCCACACAGCACTTGCCGCCACCGTGCGGACGAGCGCCCCCCGAACCCAGGTGTAGGCGGCGGCCAGCGCGGTCGACGGATCGATCTCGCCGCCGGCTGCCCACTGTTCTACAAGACGTGCTGGACCCAGGCCTGGCAGAACGGAAACGCACATCACCGCCGGCAGGCTGACGATGGTGAGTGCGACCGCCTCGACGTAATGACTTGACCGCTCTAATGCGACGACGAGAACCACTGGCAGCAGGTAGATCAGCGCCGATGGGAGGGCGATAATCGCGCACATCGCCCACGAGTATCTCGGCCCATACCGGTCCCACGCCCACTGCCAAATGTAATCCATGGCGCGAGCCTAAGCGCCCGGCCAGTCTGAGCTGCATGTTTTCTCGGCAGACCGTACGGTGCTGGCGGTGGGTGCCGGCAAGGCATTGGGCACGCGGTTGGGTTTTGGACTTAGGGCCTCGCGACTAACTAGCGGCCATTGTTCCTGATCGCGCCACTTTTGAGGCGAAAGCCTCATGCGCGGCCATAGGTGCGCGATGGAAGATTTTTTCATCGCATTGCTAGATATGCCGGGCGAAGCGACCCCCCGCGATCCAAGGGGCCACCAAGGTTAGGAGCAGTCATGTTCACTATCGATGAGCTGGCCACGATTCCGCTGTTTTCGGCGCTTGAGGACAAAGCGTTGGAGTACCTGGCGGGCGAAGTGGAGGACATCCACCTCATGCCGGGCGAGTACGTGGCCCACGAAGGAGAAAGCCGCGCTTTGGCGATCGTGGTCGAAGGCAAAGCCGAACTGACGAAGCTGGTCAACGGCATCGAGCAGGTGATCGCTGTCCGGCTGCCCGGCGACCTGGGAGGTGAGATCCCGATGACACTCGGTACGCCGCTGCCCGCCAGTATGCGAGCCGTCGAGCCGACGCGGGTGCTGAAAATGACCGTCGAGGTATTCCACACACTTGCTGCCATGGCGCCCGAGGTCTCCGCCGCAGTTGGTGCCGCCGCGTTGGAGCGTCTCGAGATGCTCAAAGATGCCACCGCACAGCCGGTCGCCACTGGGATGCTGGTTATCGGACCTCGCCTAGACCCCGCAGTGCACCGCTGCGACAACTTCCTCCGTCGCAACCAGATCCCCTACCAACGTCTGGACCCAGACAGCGCTGGCGCCATCGCACACATCGGCAATGAGGTCGCCGCAAAGGGACGCTTTCCGGTGGTAGTGCACGAGGGCACGCAGCTGGCCGCCCCCACGATGCGGGCCGTTGCCGCGGCCGTTGGATTAACGGTCACGCCAGGCTCCCCGCAGTACGACCTTGTGATAGTGGGCGGTGGCCCGGCGGGTCTGACGGCGGCCGTCAACGGCGCGTCTGAAGGTCTGCAGACGGTGCTGATCGAGTCCTTCGCTCCGGGCGGTCAGGCCGGCACCTCGACCAGAATAGAGAATTACACCGGGTTCCCCTTTGGCGTGTCGGGAGACGAGCTCGCGAGCCGCGCGCTGCGCCAAGCGAAGCGGCTGGGAGCAGAAATCGTCGTAACCCGACGGGTCGAAGCTATCGACCCTGCCGACATGACCGTCAGGTTGGACGGAGGCGATGTCATTCGGACAAGGTCGATCATTCTCGCGACGGGCGTGCAGTGGCGGCACCTCGAAGTCGATTCTGTCGATCGATTCGTCGGCGCAGGTGTCTATTACGGGGCGGCACGCAGTGACGCGAGTTTGGCCCATGGAAAAGACGTGTATCTGATTGGCGGCGGTAACTCTGCCGGGCAAGCCGCCCTTTTCTTCTCCAGCCACGCCCGATCGGTGACGCTGCTCGTGCGGGGAAAGTCGCTGGCCCAAAGCATGTCTACGTATCTCGTTGAGCAGATCGCGACTAAAGCGAACATCCGGGTCGAGACGCGTTCTGAGGTCGTCGCGGTGGGCGGAGAAGAACAGCTCGAGGCGATCGAGGTCACCGATCGATGGACCGGCACCACTTCTCGACGAGATGCGACGGTGCTCTTCGTCCTCATCGGCGCCAAAGCGGCGACGGAATGGCTCCCCGCAGAGATCGCACGCGACGAGCACGGATTCGTCTTAACCGGAACCGATGCCATCAAAGCGGGCCAGTGGAAACGCGATCGCCAGCCGTTCCCGCTCGAAACAAGCGCCCCAGGCATCTTCGCCGTCGGCGACATCCGCAGCGGTTCGGTGAACCGGGTGGCAGCAGCCGTCGGTGAGGGCGGTGTCGCAGTCGCACTCGTCCACCGCTACTTGCAGCACTCCTCCCGGCCGTGACCACACAATCGGAGGGGGTCGCACCGACCGTGACGGACGTCTGAACGCCGCTAAATTACGCCAAGTCAGCCGAAACACTGTCAAGCATCACCCGAAGACCAAATGTCACGCATCAACCGACGTCATACAAGCTCTCAGTGGGGCGGGCGGGGCTCGAACCCGCGACCAACGGATTATGAGTCCGCGGCTCTAACCAACTGAGCTACCGCCCCCTGGATCGACAACAGTCGAGGTTAGCGCCGCCCAGGTCACCGGTGACGTTCGACCCGCTGGGAACTCAGCTGAACACCGTTTGGCCGTCGACGTCGAGCAGGTACTGCTCGGTGCCGTGCTCGACGCGCGGCGCGTCGCCGGCCAACGCCACCGCGACTTTGTTGCTGGCGTTGCGCATCACGTCGAGGGTGAGCTCGACAGCCTCCACGTCGGAGAAGTGGGCACGTACCCCGTCCGCAACGCGGGCCTCGAGAAGAGCGGGCGACCAGATCAGCGCATCGGCGTAGCGCAGCGCCGCCTTGTGCCGGTCGGTCAACTGCGCCGATTCCTCGAACCGCTCGATGTCGCCGTACAACGTCTCGGTGCCGCCGGCATTCAGCGCCGTCGTCTCCCGTAGGGATTTGCACAACCGGCAGTTGTGCTGGGTCGCACCACGCAGCCGCACCACCTCCGCTGTCAGCGCATCAAGCTCCCGCAGCCGGGCCACCGTCGGCAGAAAGGTGTTGAACACCACGTCGGACGGGTCAGTGTCGTGATCCCACGCGACGGGCCCGGCAGCCCAGCCCAGATACTCGTCACCAATGCCGAGCGCTTCCAGTCCGGCGCGCACCCGCGGCACGAAGTCAGCGATGTACATCTGCACTACTGCGCTGAAAGTGCTGTCGCCCAAGGCCTTCCATAACTTCGAGCGTTGCTCGCCGCCGATCGTCGAGACGTCCATGCTGAACTGCTCGGCGAAGTCGGTGATCACGCCGTGGTCATCCGAAGCCGGCTCCGCCGCGGCAGGAAGCGCCGGCAGGCCGATCGCGTGCCCGCACACGCGCCGGATCAGCGCGGTCAATCGGCCGTCGCCGGGCGCCAGCGCTACCAGTCGGGTCAGTTCGTCGCGCGGCACCACACAGCGATTATGTCGTCTGACTCACCGATAACGTGTGAAAGTCGGGAACCGCTAGCGCATCAAGGGACGGGAATGCCGAAGCTCCCCAGCGTCACGTCCCAAATCGACAAGAAGAGATTTGCCGGGTCCGCCAGCGTGAAGTAGGTCGTGGCACCGTCGGCGACACCGCCACCGTCGATTGCGGTCAGTATTTCGGATTCGGGCAAGCCGCCCAGGTACACGCCGTGTTCGAAGAATCCCACGAAGTCCTGCCATAGGGCACCAAGCGGGTCGGCCGCAAAATCCGCCGGCGTCGCGGTGTCTCCGAAGAAGTCGTTGACCACCGTGAACACGTCGGTCGGATAAAGATGGTTCGGCGTGGTGACGTCAACCAGATTCGACCACCCGAGGAAGTAATCGACCTCTTGGCCAAAGGGCGTCGCACCCCAAGTGTCGAGGAGGCCGGTTGGTCCCGATAGTGGGTCGGCGGCGGCGTCGCCGAGCATGACAAACCGTAAGTCCTGCAGCGGGATCTGGTAAGCGGCGAGCTCCTGCTCTGCCAGCGACGCGATAACAGCCGATTGGCTATAACCGAATACCGTGAGCGGGTCTGCTGCCGATATCTCGTTCGCGTTGTAGGCGGCTTCGATGGTGTGGACCAGAGTGTCCACACCCGAGGCGATGGACGGCCCGAAGTCGGGCGATTCGGGGGTAATCAGTGCCGTCACAGTACCGCTGTCGGAAAAGCCAAGCGGCTCAAGGTATTCCGTCACTGCGCCGGGCACATACCCCGGGAAGGTGGTGGGGTCCGGCATGAAGGTGGGCCCGAGCACGATCGCGTGCGTCGAACCGTCGAGGAAATTAGCACCGGCGCCGGGGTCTCCGTACGCGTGGCCGACCGACATCCAGCTATAAGCCGCGGCGAAGGCGATGACAACGCCCACAGCGCGATCAATGCGAGCAGTTGGCACCAGGACCCCCTAATGGGCGAAGCTATTCGCCCGGCACTGTGAGGGAGATCACTCTAGTGCGAACGCAATTGCGACGACGGCGAATCGGCGTCTCGTTATGTCGCTTGGCTCACCGACGACATGTGAAAGTCGGGAATCCGCAGCGACGGCATCGCCGCGCGGGTCACCCAGTCGCCCCACTCGCGCGGCAGTGTCAGCTCGCTCACCCCGGCCTGAGTGGCGCGCCGCAGCAGATCCAGCGGACTCTCGTTGAAGCGGAAGTTGTTGACCGCTGCCCTGACTTCGCCGTCTTCGACGAGGTACACGCCGTCGCGGGTCAGCCCGGTGAGCAGCAAGGTGGTGGGGTCGACCTCGCGCATGTACCAGAGCGTGGTCAGCAGCAGGCCGCGCTCGGTTGCCGCGATCATCTCGGCGAGCTCGGTGCCCTCACCCGTCATCAGGATGTTGTCGGCAGCGACGGCGACCGGAGCGCCGAACTCCGCGGCGGCGGCCCGCGAGTAGGCCAGCGCGTTGATCACCCCGTCGCGAATCCACTCCACCCGGCCGATGTTCATCCCGTTGTCGAACACCGACAGCGTCTCCGACGAACTCGTTGCGGTCACAAAGGGCGTGCAACCCAGCCCGGGCGCCGCTGGATCGGAATACAGGGTCAACGGCAGGTCGGTCAGCTTCTCCCCCACCCGAGTCCCGCCGGCGGGTGCGGACAACGCGGTGCGGCCCTCCTGAGCGCCGCGGCCGGTCATCGACCAGCCGAGGTAAATCATCATGTCCGCCACGGCCGAGGGTGGCAGGATGGTCTCGTATCGCCCGGCCGGCAACTCGACGCGACGCGACGCCCAGCCCAGCCGCGTCGACAGCTCTTCGAGCAGCGAATCGGTCGCCACGCCAACGAAATCGGGGGTTCCGACTCCCGCCCAGGCGCTGGCGCCGTCGCGCTTGGCGTTGATCTCCACCGAACCGGCGGGTTGGGTGTAGCGGCGCCGCAGCCCGGTCGAGGTCGCCAGAAACGTTGTCTGCAGCGTGTGTTGCGCGAAGCCGTATAACTGGTCAGGACCGCGGAATCCGCTCGCCAGCGGGCCGGCAACGCCGGAAAACACCTCGGGCCCGGTCGACGGAATCGGGGCGTCCCAGTCGTCCGGCGCGGTGTTGCCACTCAGCAGCGGTGCGGCATCACGGGCCTCGGGGGCCGCGACGGCCGCCGACTGCGACGCGGCGACCAATTCCTCGATCGCGGACGGCTCGACCTCGGCCGTGGTCAGCGAGCCGACCCGAGCGGTATCACCATGCCGGACAACCGAAATCACCGTAGTCTGGCGGGCCATCGACACACCGTTGGTGGTCATCGAGTTGTTTGCCCACCGCAGCGACGCCGCTGATCGTTCAGTGACCAACACGATGGTTTCGGCGGCGCGGCCCAGCTTCGCCGCAGTCTGAAGCGCGATGTCGATGACATGTTGGGGGCGGATCACAGTCCGCCCTCCGAACGGGTGTTGAGCACGTTGACCCCGCGGAAAAGCGCCGACGGGCAACCGTGGCTGACGGCGGCCACTTGACCGGGTTGAGCCTTGCCGCAGTTGAACGCTCCACCCAGTCGCCAGGTCGACCGGCCGCCGACCGCTTCCATCGAATTCCAGAAATCGGTCGTGGTGGCCTGGTAGGCGACGTCGCGCAGTTGACCGTCCAGGCGCCCGTCGCGGATCCGGTAGAACCGCTGCCCGGTGAACTGAAAGTTGTAACGCTGCATATCGATTGACCACGACCGATCACCGATGATGTAAATACCGTCGTCGACCCGGCTGATCAAGTCGTCGGTGCTGAGGTCTTCGGCGCCGGGTTGCAACGATACGTTGGCCATCCGCTGGATCGGCACGTGATGCGGCGAGTCGGCATACGAGCAACCATTCGAGCGCGACTGGCCCAGTCGCGGCGCGAACGCCCGGTCGAGTTGATAGCCGACGAAGATTCCCTCCCGTACCAGATCCCAGCTCTGAGCCGCCACCCCCTCGTCGTCGTAACCGACACTGGCCAAACCGAATTCGACGGTACGGTCGGCGGTCACGTTCATCACCGGCGAACCGTAACGTAACGTGCCGAGTTTGTCGGGAGTGGCGAACGACGTGCCCGCGTAGGCTGCCTCGTAACCGATGGCGCGGTCGTATTCAGTTGCGTGGCCGACGGATTCATGGATCGTCAGCCACAAGTTGGTCGGGTCGATCACCAGGTCGTGAGGTCCGGGCCGGACGCTGGGCGCCTTGACTTTCTCGGCCAGCTGCGACGGCAGCTGCGCCAGCTCGTCGGTCCAGTTCCACACGTCGTCACCGGCCAGCACTTCCCAACCGCGTCCCATCGGCGGCGCCAGCGTGCGCATCGAGTCGAAGCCGCTGCCACCGCTGTCGACCGTGATCGCTTCGAACCGGGGCTGCACCCTGACCCGCTGCTGGGTGATCGACGAGCCGGCGGCATCAGCGTAAAACGTCTGCTCTTTGACCGACATCAAACTGGCCGAGACGTGGTTGATGCCGTCGGCGGCCAGCAGCCTGCCGGAATATTCGTCGAGCACGGTGATCTTGTCGGGCAGCGGCACGGTGAACGGGTCGACGCGATAGCTCGACACCCAGCTCGCGTCCGAATACACCGGCTCGGACGCCAGCTCGACGCGGTCGGTGTTCAACGCCGCCAGCGTGCGGGCCACCCCCACCGCGCGACGGGCCGTCTCAGCAGCGACTGCTGGCGACAGCTCGGCGTGCGACGCGAAACCCCAGGTGTCGTCGACCACCACGCGGACAGCCAGGCCGATGTCGCGGTTGAGGACGGCGGTCTCCAATTCGCCGTCGCGCAGCTGGATGATCTCGCTGACCAGCCGGTGAATCCGCAGGTCGGCATGGCTGGCTCCGGCCGCGGTGGCGGCGGCCAGCGCAGCGTCGGCCAGCTCGTGTCGAGGCAGGCTCGAGAAGTCGGCATCGATCCCCCGGTTCGGTGTCACCACTCCACCGTATCGAGCGCTTTAATACTCGTATGAATGACACCGGACGCCGATCCGCGGCGCTCGGATATGCCTTACTGGCGCCCAGTCTGTTCGGGGTCGTCGCTTTCCTGTTGTTGCCGATCTTGGTGGTGGTGTGGCTGAGCCTGCATCGCTGGGATCTTCTCGGGCCGATCGAGTATGTCGGAGGCCAGAATTGGCGCTCGGTGCTCACCGACAAGACCTTCGGCAATTCGCTGCTGGTGACGGGTGCGTTCGTGGCGATCGTGGTGCCGATTCAGACCGTGCTCGGGTTGGCCGTCGGTGCGCTGCTGGTCCGCGATCTGCCAGGCAGTGGCGTGTTCCGCACGCTGTATGTGTTGCCGTGGATTTCGGTCCCGCTGGCGATCGCGGTGTTGTGGCGCTGGATTCTGGCGCCCACCGACGGCGCGATCAGCACGCTGCTGGGTCATCGCATCGAGTGGCTCACCGATCCGGGGCTGGCGCTGCCGGTGGTGTCGGCGGTCGTGGTGTGGAGCAACGTCGGCTACGTCTCGCTGTTCTTTCTGGCCGGAATCCTGGCCATCCCCGCCGAGATCCATTCCGCGGCACGCACCGACGGCGCCACGTCGTGGCAACGGTTCTGGCGCATCACGCTGCCGATGCTGCGGCCCACCATGTTCTTCGTGTTGGTCACCGGAATCATCAGCGCTGCGCAGGTTTTCGACACAGTGTATGCGTTGACCGGTGGTGGCCCGCAGGATCGTACCGATCTGGTCGCCCACCGCATCTACGCCGAGGCGTTCGGGGCGGCGGCGATCGGCCGGGCCTCGGTCATGGCGGTGGTGTTATTCGTCATCCTGGTCGGCGTCACCGTGGTTCAGCACCTGTATTTCAGGCGGCGGGTGAGCTATGACCTCACCTAGAAGGCTTACCGCGGTTCTGGTTTACGCCGGCTTGCTCACTGGTGTCGTGATCACGTTGGCGCCGTTCGTCCTCGGCCTGCTGACCTCCTTCACCTCGGCGCATCAGTTCGCAACGGGCACGCCATTGTCGTTGCCGCGGCCACCGACGCTGTCGAACTACGCCGACCTCGGTGGCGCCGGATTCGGCCGGGCGCTGGCGGTCACGACGTTGATGACTGCGGTGATCCTGCTCGGCCAGGTGAGCTCTTCGGTGTTGGCCGCCTACGCGTTCGCACGATTGCGGTTCCCCGGCCGCGACGCGCTGTTTTGGGTGTACCTGGCGACGCTGATGGTGCCGGGCAGCGTGACGGTGGTGCCGCTCTATCTGATGATGGCGCAGCTCGGTATGCGCAACACGTTCTGGGCGCTGGTGTTGCCGTTCGTGTTCGGTTCGCCGTACGCCATTTTCCTTCTCCGCCAATACTTCCGCGCGATCCCCGACGACCTGATCAATGCTGCGCACCTCGATGGCGCCAACACCCTCGACGTGATCGTGCATGTGGTGATCCCGTCCAGCCGGCCCGTCCTGGTGACGCTGCTGCTGATCACCGTGGTGTCGCAGTGGCATCACTTCATGTGGCCGTTAGTGGTCACCAGCGGTCCCAAGTGGCAAGTGCTGACGGTAGCGACGGCGGCGCTGCAGTCGCGTTACAACTCGCAGTGGACGCTGGTGATGGCCGCGACGGTGGTGGCGATCGTGCCGCTGCTTGTGCTGTTCATGCTGTTCCAGCGGCACATCGTCCGCTCGATCGTCGTGACCGGACTCAAATGATCCGGCCGCGGTTCTCCACGGTGGTCGCTGCGGGTTTCGTGCTGATCGCGGCGCTGCTGGTTTTCGCCGCGGTGGTGCTGGATGTCACGGCGCGACCAGTCGCGGGCAAAACGGTCGTCACCGTCAGACTGTGGGACGACCAGGTCGCTGCCGCTTACCGAAAGTCGTTCGCGGTGTTCGCCCGAACGCATCCCGACATCGAGGTGCACACCAACGTCGTGTCGTACTCGACTTACTTCACCACGCTGCGCACCGACGTCGCCGGCGGCAGCGCCGATGACATCTTTTGGGTCTCCAACGCCTACCTCGCCGAATATGCCGACAGCGGCCGCCTCGTCGACATCGGCAAGGCGCTGCCCAAGGCCGCGTCCGGGTGGGAGCCGTCGGTGGTCCAGCAATTCACTCGCAACCAAATGCTCTGGGGGGTACCGCAGCTCACCGATGCCGGTATCGCGCTGTACTACAACGCCGATTTGCTTGCCGCCGCCGGTGTCGATGCCGCCTACCTGGCGACGCTGCGCTGGAGCCCGGGCACCGATGACACGCTGCGCCCACTGCTGCAGCGTCTTACCGTCGACGCCGATGGACACAGCGCGGGCACACCCGGTTTCGATCCGGCACGGGTGCGGCAGTGGGGTTACAACGCCGCCAACGATGCACAGGGCATCTACCTGAACTACATCGGGTCGGCGGGCGGGACGTACCAAGTCGGTGATCGCTTCGCCTTCGACAATCCTGCCGCGGTGGAGGCCTTCACCTATCTGGTCTCGCTGATCAACCGCGACCACGTCGCGCCACCCGCCTCGGAGACCAACGACAACGGCGACTTCTCCCGCAACCAGTTCCTGGCCGGCAAGATGGCGCTGTTGCAATCCGGCACCTACAACCTGGCCACCATCACCGCCCAAGCCGGCTTCCGATGGGGCGTGGCGATGCTGCCGGCCGGGCCCAAGGGCCGGGTCAGCGTCACCAACGGCATTGCCGCCGCGGGTAATTCGGCATCGACTCACCCCGATGCGGTACGCCAGGTATTGGCCTGGCTGGGCAGCACCGAGGGCAATCAGTACATCGGGCGCCAAGGCAGCGCCATCCCTGCCGTCACCGCCGCCCAGCAGGTGTACTTCGATTACTGGCTGAGCAAGGGCGTCGACGTCCGGCCGTTCTTCACGGTGCTCAACGGCCCCCGCATCGCCGCACCGGGCGGTGCCGGCTTCGCCGCCGGGAACCAAGCTCTCAAGCCGTATTTCGACGAGATGTTTCTGGGCCGCCGTGATGTCACAACGACGCTGCGCAGCGCTGAGGCTGCCGCCAATGCAGCCGCCCGCCGCTAAGGCCGTGCAGGGGGAACATCGAGAAAGATCGCTGCGAGGCACACCGCAACAGTGATCGACATAGCCAGCCAGTCGGCTCGTTTGGCCCTCGACGGTACCGCCGAGAGCTGGCCGATACCGCCACGTGCGGTGATGGCATCACCCATCTCATCCGCGCGTCGCAATGTCACCGTCAGAGCCGCGGTGAGCAGGTCGAGAAGTTCCATCGCCCAGCGCCGGCGCCGCGCCCTGCGAGTGCCTGCCACCGGTTTGGGCCGCAGTCGGCGCGCGGCGTACAGCACCCGGAATTCCTCGATCAGCATTGGAAAGGCACGCAGCGCGAGCGCGAGGGTGGCAGCCCACTCGTCAATGGGGATCCGCAGGAGTCGCAGGGGGCGGCCCAAAGTGGCGACGGCCGGGGCTATTTCGGCGACGTTGGTTGTCCACGACACCATCGCTCCGAGTCCCAGCAAGACAATCGACAGCGCGGTGATCCGAAGAAAATTCAGTAGCCCACCAAGTCCCAGTGACGTGCCGGCCACGTCGATCACCGGACTACCCCCGGCGAAGGCCGCTGAGATGCCACCGAGCGCCAGCAGAACCCAGAGCCAGTGCGGCACGTTGGGAAGCGCGCCCCGCGGGATGTG
This sequence comes from Mycobacterium sp., assembly GCA_032159915.1. Classification (GTDB taxonomy): domain Bacteria; phylum Actinomycetota; class Actinomycetes; order Mycobacteriales; family Mycobacteriaceae; genus Mycobacterium. The sequence goes on along the minus strand of JAVHWH010000140.1, from coordinate 2,933 downwards.
AGCAAGACGCGCTGCGGTCAGCACCAGCGCGGCCACCAGGCCGATGGTGATCCAGCCGGGGCTGAATGTCAGCAGTACCGAGATGCCACCGACCGCAAGCAGTTTGGTACCGGCCCACAAGTCGTGGATCGACGAGTTGCCCGGTACCGGACGCAACAGCACCACCGAGCGGGACGGCCTGCGTTGTTCGCTCGGCTCGGCAGCGGCGGTACTCAGGACAGGCCCCCGGCAGTCGTCGAGACCTCATGCAGCATCCCGTCGCGAAGATCCAACCGGTGCGGACACAGACCGTGCATGCCGGTGTAGTCGTGCGACAGCACCACCACGGTCAGACCCTGTTCGCGGCGAAGCTCTTCCAACAAGAGCAGCAGACCGCTTTGGGTGACAGCGTCCAGACCCGCCAACGGCTCGTCGAGGATCAGCGCTCGGGGTGAGCGGGCCAGCAGACCGGCCAGCACCACCCGACGCATCTGCCCGCCGCTGAGCTGATCGATGCCCCGTTCGGCCAGCCCGCTGTCCAGACCCACCACGGCCAACGCGGCGGCGACCCGATCACGGTCTTTCGCGGAAAACCCTGCCGCCGAAGCCACTTCGCGGTCGACCCGGCCGCGCATCAGTTGCAGTCGCGCGGCCTGGAAGGACAGTGCCACCGCGCCGACCTGGTCGTAGGTCGGGCGACCGTCGAGCAGGCTGGCGCCGGTCGTCGGCACGGTCAGCCCCGCCAAGATCCACGCCAGCGTCGACTTGCCCGAACCGTTGCCGCCGTGGATCAGCAGACCGTCGCCTTGGTGCACCGTGAAGGTGACGTCGCGCAGCGCGGTTTTGGCCCACGGTGTGCCGCTGTCGTATTCATGGCCGACACCGGCGACTTCGAGGACCGGAGGTCCGGATTCATCGGCGGCCACCGGGGTCGCGTCCGGCCCGGTCATGGTCTCGGCCATGCCGGTGTTGTCTCCGGACTCGCTGAGATTGATGGTGCTGTCCGCGGATTGAGCTTCATCGTGATAGTGGGTGATGTGGATGAGCGCTGTCCGATGCCGGCTCTTGAGTCCCGACAGCACGCCGAGTAATGCGTCGCGCCCCTGCTGGTCGACCATGCTGGTCACCTCGTCGGCGATGAGCAGTGCCGGCTCTCGTGCCAGCGCCGCGGCGACCGCCAACCGCTGCAGCTCCCCGCCCGACAGACTTCCCGTGTCGCGTTCGGCGTGGGAGTCGAGACCGACTTCGGCAAGCAACCCGTGCACATCGATGGTCGTGCCCGGCGGCAGCCCCCACACCAAATCGTCGCCCACCCGGGTCCCCAGCACCTGGCTCTCGGGATGCTGCATGACCACCGCCGTGCCGCCGATCCGGCCGAGCCCCACCGCACCGGGGCGTTCAATGGTTCCCGAGGTCGGCTCTCGTCCGGCCAGCACGAGCATCAGCGTCGTCTTCCCGGAGCCGTTGGCACCGGTGATGGCGAGATGTTCGCCGGCGCGAACTTCCAAGTTGACCGGGCGCAACGCATCGTGGTCGGCGCTCGGGTAGCGGAAGCTGACCTGATTCAGCCGCACCGGAACAGGCCCGATGGGCCCGGAATCGAGCGGCGCGTCGAGTTTGTGGACGTCGGGGATGCCGCGCATCCGATCCAGCACACGTGACAGCGCCCACCATCCGATCAACGACACGATCATCAGCGAGACGACGCCGTTGGCAAAGAGCAGGACCGGCCAGTAGTGCAGCGCGTGCTCGACGAACCACTCCAGCCCGTGCGCGGTCGCCTCGAATCCGTTGCCGATGCGATTGCTGAGCGGAAACGGGTGCTGGATGGCGAAACGCCCGATCGCTTTCAGGACGGCCGCCAGCCCGTCCACGTTGGCGGTGACGGTGTCGAAGATCAGCCGCCGCAGCCGTCCGAGCAGCGCCAATGCCGCCACCGCGAACGCATTGAACACCGCTCCGGCGATCAAGGACACCACGATCACCGTGGGCGTTCCGCGGCCGCGGCGTTTGACCACGCCGGTGAGCCCGCCGACGTAGGCGTTGTTGGCCACCGTCAGTAAGCCGCCGAGCCCGGCGATCAGAAATGCGATCAACCCGGCCGCGACGGTCGCCGTGATCAGCGCGCGGACCCGGTAGCGGTAGGCCAGCAACCCCATCGGGACGGTTCCCAGCAACGACAACGCTCCCGCGAACGGCACGACGATCGAGATGATTGCTGTCGCCGCGCACAGCGCGGCCATCACCGATGCCTGTGCGAGCTCGCCGGGACTCAGCTTGCCGGACTCAGCAACGCCGGTCGCGGAGCGAGTCGCGTTCATTTCACCGATTCTGCCAGCACTCACGGGGTGTGGCCGTGAGCGAACAATGAGTGTTCGATTGAGTTAACACGGCTGAATTGCCCGGTTCCTGCCCTAGATAGCCTAGCTATGCAACTATATAGGTATGACATCATCCGCAGCGACCGAGCGACGCGCCGCCGAGGAGGCTGTCGCGGGCCTCGGCGCGGATCTGCTCGCCGTCGTGGCACGGCTCAACCGCTATGCCACCCAGCGCATCCAGATGCAGTTGCCGGCCGCCCAGGCCCGTCTGCTGTCGACGATCGACGCTCACGGTGAAGCGCGAATCTGCGACTTGGCCGCGGTGGATCACTGCTCACAGCCGACGATGACCACGCAGGTGCGACGACTCGAAGACGCCGGGCTGGTCACCCGGGCCGTCGACCCGGGCGATGCCCGGGCAGTGCGCATCAAGATCACCGCCGAGGGTATGCGGACGCTGAACCGGGTCCGGGCCGATCGCGTTCGCGCGATCGAACCGCAACTGGGTGAGCTGAACGACGCTGACCGGCAGACCCTGGTCGAAGCGGTGACTGTGTTGCGCCGCCTGCTCGACGACTCGGCGCCCGTGCCGCGGCCCTGCCTATCTCGGTAGCATCCAGCCGCGGCTGGATA
>JAVHWH010000118.1:0-6669 GCA_032159915.1 Mycobacterium sp. | reverse complement strand
CAGCGACTTCTCCGAATAGCCGTAGCTGCTCTCGTTGTGCGGGTAGTCCGAGGACCACATCACCTTGTCGACGCCGATCTCGTCGATCAGCTTCAGTCCGAGCGGGTCGACGATGAACGACGCGCTCATGTGGTGGTCCCAGTAGTGGCGAATGTCGTGCTCCAGCGGGCGATCCAGCATGTGCTGGTAGGACGCCAACACATGCTCGGCGTCTTGCAGGGCCGGTGGTATCCATGCGATCCCACCTTCGAACCAGCCGATCCGCAGGCTTGGATGACGATCGAGGATGCCCCCAAAGATGTACTTGGAGAACATTTCCCGGAACCCGTCGATGTTGACCATCATCGCCACCGCCACGTTGTTGACTTCACACGGCGCCTTCGGCGGGGTCTCGCCGATGTGGTGGCTGATCGGCAGACCGGATTCCTCGATTGCATCCCAGACTGGGCGCATGGCGCTGCACGCGTAGTCCATCATCACGCCGTCGTCGCCGCTGCCCGGGTTGAGTGGCAGCAAAAACGTCGTGAGCCCAAGCGATTTCAGCTCAGCCAGAGTGCGTCGCGCGCCGTCGGCATCCCACCAGTTGATCAGGCCCACCCCGAAAAAGTGGCCGCCGGAGCGCTCCTGCAGATCGGCGATGTAGGAGTTGTAGATCCGGAAAACCCGCTCACGCATGGGCTTGTCGGGGAATCCGAACATGGCCAGCAGCGCATTAGGGAAGGCGAGTTCCCGGTCGACGCCGTCCTCGCGCAATTCGTGTATCCGCGCTTCGATGTTGTTGGTGGCGGCGCCGGCCAGGTCGTCGTATTGCATCAGCACCGCGCTGAAGACGTCGGGCAGAAACGACTGCCCCTGATGGCCGATTTGGTAGGCGCCGTCTTCGTACCAGATCCGTGGCGCACCATCCTTGAGGTCGTCCGGCAGGCGCTCGTAGAAAATGTCGGCGGCCAACGAAATATGGGTGTCGGCGGAGAACACCTCCGTGCCGGCGGGAAGGCCGACGTTCCCCCGACCCCGACCGTGCCGATTCTTCGGAGCACCGAAGCCGCCTGGCGGATAGAGCGTGTTGGCTTGGGTCATTGTTTCAGCGCACCAATCAGTTTCAGATCCGTCGGGTGTTCGCAGACTAACTCTTGGCAGGCCTGGGATATGAGGAGTCGGCATTTATCGACCACGGCGGCGAGACACCGCCCTGAAAGCTCACCATCTGACGGGCAACTCGTAGACCCCGTAAGCAAGTGCGTCGTGTTTGAACGACAACTCCTCGATCGGCGCCGCCAGCCGCAGGGTCGGGATGCGGCGCAGCAGCGTATGCAACACAATCTGCAGTTCCATCCGGGCCAACTGCTGTCCGACGCACTGGTGCCGGCCGTAACCGAAGCCGACGTGGCCGTTGTCCTCGCGCCGCAGGTCGAGCTGGTCCGGATTCGGGTACTGGCGTGCGTCCCAGTTCGCCGGTGGAACGTCGAGGATGATGCCCTTCCCGGCCCGGATCACCTCGCCGCCGATCTCGATGTCCTCGGTGGCGATCCGCCGTTGACCGGTCTGGATGATGCTGAGGTACCGCATTAATTCTTCGACGGCCACCGCGACTACCTTGGGATCGTCGGTATCGCGCAGCAGCGCCAGCTGATCGGGGTGCTCCAACAGCGCGACGATGGCCAGACTGATCATGTTGGCGGTGGTCTCGTGCCCGGCGATCAGCACACCGGTGGCCAACTGCGCCGCTTCCCGGACACTGAGCTCTTCGGCGTTGACCCGCTCGGCGAGGTCGCCCACCAGATCTTCGGTCGGGTCCCCCATCCGGGTGCGAACCAGCTTGGCGATGTATCGTGCCAGCGCGGTGGCACCTTCGGCCGACTCCTCGGCGCTCGCATACCGGCCCATCCCTCTGCTGGCCTGCTCCTGGAAGAACTCCGCATCTGAATACGGAACGCCCAGAAGCTGGCTGATCACCAACGACGGAACCGGCAGTGCCAACGCGCCGACCAGATCGGCCGGCTGCGGGCCCGACAGGATGACGTCGATGTGGTCGTCGGTGATCTTCTGGACGGCCGGCCGCAAGCCTTCGACTCGCTTGAAGGTGAACGGCTTGGACAGCATGCGCCGAAATCTGGTGTGTTCCTCGGCATCTGCGGTGAACACCGAGCGCGGCCGTTTGTCCACCGTCGCGAGCATGCCCTCGTTCCAATGCGGATAGCCCGGCTTACGGTCGTCGACACTGGCACGGGAGTCGGCGAACAGGGAGCGGATAGCGTCGTACCCGGTGATCAGCCACGGCGTGCTGCCATCCCAGATCCGCACCCGACTCAACGGCTTGATGGCGTTGAGCTGCAACGCCATTGGCGCGGGCGCCAAGGGACAACCCGCTGCCCGGGCCATCGGGTAGTCCGGAATGTCGGAGGCAACGTGGCCGAGTTGTCCGGCCAATGTGTCAGACATAGCGCTCCTTTCCTCGAAGTCAGTCAGTGCGGCAGCGAGGCTTGCGCCCGGTATACCGGCGCTCGCCATAAACCGACGATCGCGTCGATCAAACCCTCGCCCGCGATGGGCCAACTCGACCGCGACCGCGGCCCGTGCTCGGCGAGCTCGCCTTCGTGTTCGGCGCAGGTGTGCATCAGCAGGTTGCGGGCCATCACCATGCGCTCGAAGCGGACCCGCTCGGGTAAGTCGGGCAGGCACCGGTTGATGCCGTCGATGGCTTGCACCAGCATCGTCGACCCCAGGGCGTCCTTGGTGACCACGTGGCGGTAAGTCGGATCGGCCATAGCCTGCGCAGCGAAGCGGGCATACCAACTCGGGTTACCCAGCGTGGTCAGGTGATCGGTGAGCGGGCGCACCAAGGTGCCGACCCAGTCGCGCAGTTCTGCCGACGTGGTGATGCCGGACAGCATTCGCGCGCGCAAGTCCTCGATTGGCACCCGGTGTTTGCTCTCGATCGCCCGCAGCAGATCAGTCCTGGTGCCGAAGTGATAGCAGGCTGCGGCGTTGTTGCCCTGCCCGGCCGCCTCGCTGATTTGCCGGTTGGACACCGCGTACATGCCGCGTTCGGCAAACAACCGCTCGGCGGCCGACAGAATCGCTTCCCGCGTGCCCGTCGATCGGTCGTTACGCAGGACTCTGGCCGCGGTCACCGACTCAGTGAACACCCGCACCTGAGTTAAATCAAGCCATTTAGTTAAGTGAATGGGTCGCCTAAACGCTTCGCTCGGCAACGGTAATGTCCGGCGTATATAGTTGCCGAACTGCTGCGCTCGGGCCACGCGACGGCGAAACCCGGCGGCAGATAACTTAGTCCGGATATTCGAAGCGGTACGTCGAGCTTCGCATCACATCGGAGGAGACGTTGCCGCGCAATCTGGTCACCCGCGTCGCCACCCGGTTGATGGAGACGACGGCGTCGACGGTTGCCGAGGTCAACGAGCAGGTACTGGCTGAGCTCGTCGCGCAGCTCAATATCGATTGTGCTTTCCTGCGGCACAACGACCACAAGATCCGGGTGTCGAAACTCGTCGCGATCTGGCCGCCTCGGCGCGACAGCTCCACTCCGGATCCGACTGCGGTCGCTCACTTCAGTAGTGCCGACCCAGTTCTGGCGCTGTGCGAGCATGGCAAGAAGCTGACGGTGATTCGGCCGGAGCCATCCGATGCCACCATCGAGCGTTGGATAGCTGCCGCCCAGGACCGCTGGGGCATCGACGCCGCCAAAGTCACGTCCCCTTCGGTGGTTGCGGCTCCGCTGATTTCCGGCGGTGTCACGACCGGGCAGCTGACCTGCGTGAGATTTAGGAAAAAGAAGTGGCGTACCGATGAACTCAACGCCATCCAGACCGTCGCCTCTCTGCTGGCCCAACTGCAGGCGCGCATCACGGCCGAAGCGCAGCTACGCAAGCTGGCCGAGCACGACGATCTGACCGGGCTGCATAACCGTCGCGCGCTCTTGGCACATCTGTCCAAGCGCCTCGCTGCAGGCGAACCGGGTCCCGTCCCGGTGTTGTATCTGGACCTCGACCGGCTCAAGTCGATCAACGACTACCTCGGTCATAACGCCGGCGACTGGTACATCCGGACCTTCGCCGAGCAGCTCCGGATGAAAGCCGGCGTCACAAGCATGACGGCCCGGTTGGGCGGCGACGAGTTTGTTGTAGTCCCCGACCGGTCGATGTCGATCGAGACCGCAGAGAAGATCGGGGAAGAACTGTGCGCGGCGCTGCACGATCGCATGACGCTGGGCGGCCACCTGATCAATCGCACCGTGAGCATCGGCGTCGCCGTGGGCACCCCCGGACGCGACAACACCAGCGATCTGCTGCACCGCGCTGACGAGGCCGTTTTGAGTGCCAAGCGGACCGGCGGAAACAGCGTGGCGGCCTCCAACGACGACATGTCGCTGCAGCGCCTGTTCCGCAACGACATCGAGCTCCATCTAAGCGGCGACATCGAAAACGATGCGTTGTTGCTGCACTACCTGCCCGAGGTCGACTTGTGGACCGGGGCAATCGTCGCCGTTGAAGCCCTGGTCCGGTGGCGCCACCCGACCTGGGGACTGCTGCTGCCGGAGTCGTTCATCGGCGTGGCCGAATCCGCCAATCTGGGTAACGAGCTGGGCCGTTGGGTGATGCGGACAGCGATCGCGGAGTTCAGTCGCTGGCGTTCCCGTGGCATCGGACTGGACACCACCTTGCGTTTCAATGTGTCACCCACCCAACTGGTCAACCGGGATTTCGTCGCCAGCGTCGCCGAGACCATCGACGAGTTTGGCATCGACGGTGGCTCGGTCTGCGTAGAGATCACCGAGCGCGCGGTGGTTCACGACATCGACACCACCCGCAAGACGCTCGAAGCGCTCAAAGAGGTCGGGGTGCAGATCGCCATCGACGACTTCGGCACCGGCTACGCCGTCCTGTCGCACCTCAAATCGCTGCCTGTCGACGTTCTCAAGATCGATACCTCGTTTGTGCGCGAACTGGGCACCAGTAGCCGCGATCTGGCGATCGTGCGGGCCATCATCGGCCTCGCCGAGGCCTTTGACCTGCAGCTGGTGGCCGAAGGCGTGGAGACCCCGGCTGCTGCGCTGACGCTGATGCGACACGGCTGCCACCGCGCGCAAGGCTACCTTTTATCGCGTCCTCTCCCCGGTAATGCGATGGAATCGCTACTCTCATCACGCTGGATGCCCATGCCATTCCTGGCCGATAGCCAGGCATTGACCTCGAATACGATCTGACATCGAATACGATCTGACAACGATGAACGATGTAAGCGACAAGCGCTCAGACTCGACGCGCGAGCAGATCCTACGAGCCGCGGCACACCAGTTCGCCCAACGTCCGTATTACGCGGTCGGCCTCGACGACATTCTGGCCGAAGCGCAACTGACAAAGGGCGCGATGTATTTTCATTTCCGCTCCAAGCACGCGCTGGCACTCGCGATTGTGGACGAGCAGACCGCGAAGTCCGGTGCCGCGGTGCAGGAATTGCTCACCCGGAAGTTGTCCGGGTTGGAAACGCTGATCGACGTCTCGTACCTGATCGCCATGGCCGACATCACTGAAAACGTCACTCGGGCGGCGTTCAACCTGCTCGAGTCGGTTGGTCGGACCGAGAAGCTGCAGGAACGTCTGTTGGGCGGCTGGATCCAATTGCTGGGGGAAATCTCCGGGCGCGGAGTCCGCGAGGGCGACATCGTGGACCGGGGCGATCCTCAAGACATCGGACGCCTGCTGGTGTCGATCTACATGGGACTACGGCAGGCCAGCAATCTCGACGATCCCATGGTGTTGTTCGGCGACTACGAGAAAGCACTGACGACGGTCTTACGCGGAATCGTGCATCCCGACAAGATCGATTACTTTGGGCAATTCTTGAAGCGACGCACCGCTCTTGCGATTAAGGCCGTCGCCCCACCGGTGGCACCTGACATCTCCAGTGACTGAAACCGGCTAGCTCTCGTCGAGCCACAGCTGCTCGGTCAGGTCCTGGAATGTCGCAAGCGCAATATCGTCATCGGCCCGGATCAGCGCTGATCTACTCATCAGTGCGCGCACGCTCGAACCATCATGATGCGCCAATTCGACGACCTCATTGGCCAGAGACTGGACCACCGACACCGCCGGTTCGTTCGTGAGCGGTATGTGGAAGATCTGATCGAAGGTCATCGCGATCACGTCTTCGCGTGTCCGGCCGACCATGTCCGAGAAAGCGGAATTCGCAAACACCAGCGCGCCGCCATTGGCGATCGCCAGCACGGGAATCGGGATACGCTCCAGCACGACCAAGGCAGGCAACTGCTTGAGCGTGGCCATCGGCGATAAGCTCGCCTGGCCGTTACGTCGTCGCTCCACGAGCCCGATTATGGTCCATTTCAACCCGGGATAAGTGCGCTTGACTTGAAAGGCACAATCCTTGATATTTCCTTGCACTCTTTGATACGTAGCTGAACGGCCGTGCCGTTTCGTTCAGTCGAGTGGGGTTCCGTGGACAGCGGACGTTCCGACAGTGAGCATCCTGCGCGCCTCGATCGGGGGATCCCGCAGTGTCGTTGCCATCGACCAACACCGGCCCTTTCTTCATTCCAAGGCACCGGCCATGCTTATCCGAATAGATAGGCTTCATGGCGAGTTCATCGGCGAGGACGCGAGTGTCGCGTCCCGGTAAGGCGAGGCGATG